>JAQGKG010000404.1 GCA_028290245.1 Devosia sp.
ACGTCGTTGACCTCAGTGGACAGTGGGTCGCCCATGTTGAACATGATGGAGTAGTTTTCGCCGGTGAAGATGCGCTCGACGACTTTGAACTCGGGCTTGTCCTTGGTGTAATACAGCAGGGCAGGGATATCGCTGATATAGCCGTCGATACGGCCGGCCTGCAGGTCGAGCATGGCGGGCGTTAGGCCCTCATAGCGGCTGATGCCGGCAAGGCCGAGTTCGTCCGTGTGTTCAGTGGCATAGATATCGCCGGTGGAGGCAGTGTCGACACCGACAGTCTTGCCTTTCAGGCCTGCGGTACCAGTGATGCCGGAGGCCGCAAGAACCGTCAACGATTGGTCGCTGTCATAATAGGGCTGCGCGAAGGTGACGGACTCGAGGCGCTTTTCGGTAATGGTGATCGAGGAAACCGCCATGTTTATGCGACCGGACTGAACGGCTGGAAACAGTCAGTTGAACGGGATGTTTTCGAAGGCCACGGTCTTGCCGAGGCGCTTGGCGACTTCATTGACGAGATCGACTTCGAAGCCGACGATCTCGCCCGAAGCGTCCTGGAATTCCCACGGCACGTTGCCGATATTGGCGCCGACCGTCAGGTCCGCAGCAGACGTTGCTGACACCATCCCGCTCATCGATAGGCCTGCCAGCATGGCTGCCGAAGCGATTAGACCATGAAATTTCATGACGTATCCCTTTGTTTCAAAAGCGCAAATAGCGCGCGTAGCGGCTAGGAAATTTGAAACGAAATGGCCATAGAACGCGGTGCTCAACAGGTCAGTCCGGTCTGACCTGTGTAGACCGGTGTCATAATTTGAGCAAGACGCATTCTCTGCACATCTAAGCATCAATTCGGGTGACGAGGATCGCATTGAGGGCTAACCATGCGCTACCGAACGACAAAATGGCGCGGACAGGAACGGTATGCTGGACCAATGGCTCGATTAAATGTCCCCAACACGGCGGCGCAAAAGCTTCAGGAGATGATCCAGTCCGGCACCCTGAAGCCAGACCAGCAATTGCCCTCGCAGTCCGACCTGTCGCGCCAACTGGGCATCTCGCGGGCATCGCTGCGCGAGTCTCTGTCCATGCTCGAGACGCTCGGGTTTTTGCGCATCGAGCCAGGCCGGGGCACCTTCATCGCCACCAGCATGCCGACCAGCAACGGGCAGTTGGCACCGCGGGGGATGAGCGGGCGCTATGACAAGCAGGACATTTACCAGACGCGGCTTTACCTCGAGAGCATCATCGTCAGCCTCGTCGCCACCGCTATCACCCCGGCCGTTCTCGCCGCGCTCAACGAGCACACGACAATGATGTGCGCGGCCTGGGACAAGAACGACCTAGTCGGTGTGGTAAATCACGACCGCGATTTCCATCACGCCATCTGGGCGGCCTGTCCCAACATCGTCCTGCGCGACATGTGCCTCAGCATGGCCGACGAGTTCGCCGCCACGCGCAGCTACCCGCTCCCAGCGACACGGCCGGCGCGGTTCGTCGAATCCGCCAACGAGCATTTTGCCATGGTCGATGCCCTCGCGGTCCGCGATGGCGACCGTGCCGCTGCGATGATGCAGGGCCACATCCGCAACACGGCTGCCGCAGCCGGCCTCACGTTGCAGCCTTTGCCCCATAGTCAGATCATTTCGACACCAGCACGAGAGCCAACATGACCGATTTTGACACGATCATCGCCAACGGCCTGGTGGTCAACGCCGACGAGCAGCAGATCTGCGACATCGCCATCCGCAATGGCATCATCGTCGCCATGGGAACCAACCTCGGCACCGCAGCCCGAACCATCGATGCCAGGGGCAAGATCGTCGTGCCCGGCGGCATCGACAGTCATGTCCACATTGCCCAGCCATCCGGGGACGGCATCGTCATGGCCGATGGTTTTGCCAGCGGCACGCTCTCGGCGGTCTGCGGCGGCACCACCACCATCCTGCCATTCTGCCTGCAGCAAAAGGGCCAGTCGCTGCGCGAAGTGCTCAAGGACTATCATGCGAAGGCGGACGGCAATTGCCACGCCGATGTCAGTTTTCACCTGATCGTCACCGACCCGACGCCAAACGTGCTGGGCCAGGAACTGCCGGCGCTGGTCGAGGAGGGCTATACCTCATTCAAGGTGTTCATGACCTATGAGGGCATGCGGCTCTACGACGACGAAATTCTGGCGACCATGGACTGCGCCCGCGAGACGGGTGCCCTGATGATGGTGCATTGCGAGAACGAGGATGCAATCCGCTACCTGATCGGCAAGCACGAAGACCAGGCGCGTCTCGAACCCAAATATCATGCGACGACGCGGCCCCAGGTGGTGGAACGCGAGGCGACCCATCGGGCCATCTCGTTAGCCGAAGTGGTCGACGTGCCGGTGGTTATCGTGCATGTGTCCAACGGTCCGGCAATGCTGGAAATCCGCGCTGCCAAAGCCCGTGGCCGCGCCGTGGTGGGCGAAACCTGCCCGCAATATCTAATGCTGACGGCCGACGATCTCGACATGGCCGAGTGGGAAGGCGCCAAATTCGTCTGCTCGCCGCCGCCACGCGATGCTGAAAGCCAGATCGCCTGCTGGGAGGGCATCGAGACCGGCGTCTTCGACCTGTTTTCGTCCGACCATTGCCCGTTCCGCTATGACGACCCGCATGGCAAGCTGAGCCCGGACGGCAAAAGGAGCTTTCGCTGGATCCCCAACGGCATTCCCGGCGTCGAAACGCGGCTGCCGATCCTGTTCTCTGAAGGTGTCGCCAAGGGCCGCATCGACCTGCAGCGCTTCGTGGCGCTGTCCTCGACCAATCACGCCAAGCTTTACGGGCTCTACCCGCGCAAGGGCGTTATCGCCGTAGGTTCCGACGCCGATATCGTCATCTGGGATGCCGACAAAAGCGGCCCGATCTTGCAAACGGGCCTGCATCACGGCGCCGATTACACGCCCTATGAAGGCTTGCACATCAATGGCTGGCCGGTCCTATCGATGCTACGCGGCAGTGTCGTGATGGAGGATGGTGAGCCGACCGGCGCAACGCTGATCGGAAAGCATCTGGCGCGCGATCGCTCCCCGCTGGTGGATGTCGCGCGCTTGTTAAATGACTCGCCTGGATAGTGAACTCCCTAGCGGCTACAACAAGATAGGCAGCATGCGAGGCAAATCTCTAAACCGGGGCAAATACAAGGCGATGTCCGCTTTTGTGTTGCTGAGTCTGAGCACAGGAACTGCTTCAGCCCATCTACATTGGCTGCTCTCGACCCGAGGCT
>JAQGKG010000405.1 GCA_028290245.1 Devosia sp.
GATGAAATCGTGGCCAAGGTCCGTGCGATCGAAGCGGTCTGCGGCGAATTCGACGTGCCCCTGCCCGCCGCTGCCCTGCAGTTTCCGCTCACCCATCCAGCAGTCTGCAACGTGCTGCCCGGCCCGCGCTCGCCGCAGGAACTGGATGGCATTCTCGACTGGTGGGATGTGAAAATCCCCGGTGAGCTGTGGACGGCGCTAGCTACCAAGGGCCTGCTCGCGCCCGGCACACCCATTCCCGGCGGCATTGCCTGAGGGAAAACGACGGCTTAAGTCAGTTCAAATCCAGCGCATAAACCCTGATGATCTCAAGCGGAACAAACCCCAGCACCGCCTGATTGGTAGCGCGGAGGAACACCCGAGGTGCCGTGCCGGCGACATGCGCCTGAAGCCAGCGCTGAGCGACGAGGCACCAGCGGTCACCCGCCACCAGGCCCGGGAAGGCGAACTGCGGCATCGGCGTGCTGAGGTCATTGCCGACCGACTTCGAATAGGCGAGGAACGCGTCGCTCGCCTGGATGCACACCAGATGCACCGCCCCGCTATCCGGCCCAGCGGCGCAATAACCGGTGCGGAAAAACCCGGTCAGTGGATTGCTCGAACAGGGCTGCAGCGCTTCGCCGAGCACGTTGAATTCGCTCGATTCCTCGAAGCGCCCCTGCTCGTTCACTGCAGGTCGCTCGCGTCGAGCCGCTGCAGCACTTCCTTGACCTTGGAATTGATCTGGTCGAGCGAATAGGGCTTGGGCAGGAATTCAACTGACTGGTCGTCTTCGATGTCGCGGCGCACGCTTTCCTCGGCATAACCAGAGACGAAGATCACCTTGAGATGGGGCATGGTCTCGCGCACATGCTTTAGCAGGGTCGGACCATCCATTTCCGGCATGGCGACGTCGGAAATCATCAGGTCGATCTTGAAGTCTTGATCTTCCAGAACTTCAAGCGCCTCTTCGCCGCCATCGGCCTCAAACACTTCGTAGCCGGTAGCGCGAAGCGCCTGGGCCGAGAAGGCGCGCACACTTTCCTCGTCGTCGACCAGGAGAATACGCTCGTGGCCGGTGAGGTCGCGCACCGGCGCGGCAATCGCTGTCTTGGCCGCCAGATCGCTGGCCACCGGCACATGGCGCGGCAGGAATATCTTGAACGTGGTGCCGATTCCCAGCACCGACACCGGGTAGATATAGCCCTCGGTCTGCTTGACGATGCCATACACCGTGGACAGACCAAGGCCGGTACCCTTGCCCAGTTCCATGGTGGTGAAGAACGGCTCGAAGATCTTCTCGATCACATCCTGGCTCATACCCGTGCCAGTATCCTGCACGTCGATCAGCACGTAATCGGCCGGCACCATGCCCTCGAATGTCATGCGTTCGGCTTCGGAACGCTCGACATTGCTGGTGCGAATAGTGATCGAACCGCCATCCGGCATGGCGTCGCGGGCATTGACCACGAGGTTGATAATGACCTGTTCAAGCTGCACGACGTCGGCGCGCACCGGCCAGATATTGCGGCCATGCTCGACGCTCAGCACGTTCTTTTCGCCGATCATGCGCTTCAGCAACACCGTGAGGTCATCGACGATCAGCGGCAGTTCCAGCGTCTGCGGCCGCAGCGTCTGGCGGCGCGAGAAGGCCAGCAACTGACGGGTCAGCCCCGCGGCACGGTTAGCATTCTGCTTGATCTGCATCAGTTCGCTGAACGACGGATCCCCGGGCTTGTGCTTGAGCAGCAGCAGGTCGGAAAAGCCGATGATGGCGGTCAGCAGGTTGTTGAAGTCATGCGCCACGCCGCCGGCAAGCTGGCCCACAGCCTGCATTTTCTGGCTCTGGGCAAACTGCGCCTCCAGCTTGCGCTGGTCGGTCATATCAAGCGCATAGACATTGACCTGCTCCGGCGAGCCGGCGCTGATTTCCGACGAGGACAGATACAGCCGCACGGCATGATCGCCCTCGGCGCTGAGCAGGGCATCGACCGGGTCGATTTCCGAGCGCTGGGCCGCGGCATCCGCGATGGCACGGGCAAACTTGTCGCGGCTGCCTTCGCCGATCAACTCGGCCAGTGGCTGCATTTCGAGGCTCTTCTGCTCGCCCGACCATTTGAAAATGCGCCCAAACGGAGCATTGGTGCGGATAATTCGCCCTTCCCCGTCGAGCGTCGCAATGGCAAACGGCGTGTCGTTGAAGAAGCGCGAGAACCGCACTTCGGCGGCGCGCAGCTCTTCCTCGGTATCGGGCGCATTGGACTTGTCGAGCACCAGTGTCCGCGTTTCGCCCAGTTCGCCATCGGCCAATCGCGCCGCGCGATGCAGTAGCCGTACCGGGAAACTGGTGCCATTGCGGCGTACCAGGTCGATATCGATGATCTCGGTGCGGATTTCGCCATCGCCGCGGCCGCGCATCAACAGCGTCGCGCCATCGCCGCGCACTAGGTCGGCAAGGCCAAGATGGCCGGCATTGAACTCGGCAAGGTCGTAGCCGAGCCAGTCGGTCAGCGTCGAATTGAGATACTGGATGCGGCCATGCGCATCGGCCGAAAAGAAGCCCGCCGGCGAATGATCGAGATAGTCGATGGCGCGCTGCAGGTCTCGGAAGGCGCTCTCGTTATTATCCTTGTCGCGGGTGATGTCCTCGACGGACCAGATCACCAGCGGCTTGCTGGCCTCATCGGATTCCGGCAGCGGCCGCACCGAAACGCGATACCAGAATGCCTTGCTGGCATCGGCAACCGAGCCGCCCAACCCACCGATAATGCGGATATCTTCCATGGCCGAGCGTCCGTCCTTGCCGGCTCGCGACAGGCGGTAAATCGCCTCGCTGGCGTCAGACTGGCCGGCGAACAACCGTGGCACGCCCACCGGCAGACCCTTGGTCATGGCACCGCTGAAGCTGCCGTAATGCGCGTTCACATAGGAAATCTTGCCGTCGCGATCCGACACCACGGCACCAAATGGCAGGCTGTCGACCACGGCATCTGAAATGGTGCGGCGCTCCTCGCCATTGGCGAAGCGGAAAAGACCCGCAGCCAGGCCGAACAGGCAGAACACCCCAACGACGGCCAATAGACCGACAAAAGTCATGATAATATCGGGCGAAATGCGTTCGCCGAACAGCACGAACACGACCGCCAGCACCACCAGCGTCAACCCGAGCATGACGACGCGCCACAGGCCGGCGCCGCCGCGCCCTGCGCTCATTAATGGATCGGGATAATTGTCCTCGCCAATCGGCCGTGTTGCCATGGATCCAGAATGCTCCGTAACCGGTCAATCGGCCCGAATCAGGCCCTTCCCACTGGTCTAGCAAATGGCCACCGGCTACGGGAAGCGGAACCGGGTTTTCAACACCACTGGGCCGGTGGGTGTGCTGCTGCAGACGCAGGTTGCTAGCTGGACTTCCAGCCGGCGCCGCGCTTGAGTCGCATCACGAAGCCGATGACTTCGGCCACCGCCTTGAAATGCTCGGTGGGAACCACCCCATTGATTTCGACGCCGGCGAACAGCGCACGTGCCAGCGGCGGGTTTTCGACGATCGGCACGTCGTGTTCCTTAGCCAGTTCGCGGATGCGAAACGCCACTGTATCAGCACCCTTGGCCACCACCTGCGGGGCTTTCATGCCCTTGTCGTATTTGAGCGCCACGGCAAAGTGGGTCGGGTTGGTAATGACCACGGTGGCATCCGGCACCGCCTGCATCATGCGTTGGCGCGACTTTTCCTGGCGCAACTGGCGCAGCTTACCCTTGATATGGGGGTCGCCTTCCTGCTGCTTGTACTCGTCGCGCGTCTCCTGCAGCGTCATCATCTGCTTCTTCCACCATTTCTGGCGAACGTAGAAATAGTCGGCGCCAGCAATGGCCGTGACGACAATCAGCACGGCCAGGAAAATCTTGACGCCCATCTCCTGGAAATCGGCCAGGATGATCAGCGGGTCGGCCGTCATCATGGTGTCGAGCCGGTCGCGCTCCGGCCACACCACCATCACCACCACTGCGCCGACAATGCTGATCTTGAGCAGGCCCTTGCCAAAATTGACTAGCGACTCCATCGAAAATAGCCGCTTGGCGCCGGCCATCGGTGAAATCTTCGACAGCTTTGGCGTAATCGGGTCGGTCGAAAGAAGCGGCTGATGCTGGATCAGGTTGGCGAGAATAGCGCAGATCGACAGCACCACCAGCGGGATCATCACCGTGCCGACCAGCGTCAGCGCCAGATTGTTGAAAAACGCCCCAAACCCCGCCCCGCTCAAGTCGAACCGGTCGGCATTCTCGATCAGCACCTTGAGCGTGGTGGCCAGATTGGCAGCGGTACCCGGCGCCATCATGGCAAAGATCGCAGCCGATCCCAGCAGCATAAACCAAGTGACCACTTCCTGGCTTTTGGCGACATCACCCTTCTCACGCGCGTCCTGCAGCTTCTTTTGAGAAGGGTCTTCTGTTTTGGAGTCGTTCTCGGGGGCTTCGTCCGACATGGATTATCCCCTCCACATCGCGAGATGCGCTTCGAACGCTGACAGATACCAGCCCATCATCGAGGTAAGCAGCAGCGCGAACAGGATGAGGCCGATCATGATGTTGGCTGGCATCAAGACGAAGAAAACCTGCATCGCCGGCATCAGCCGCGCCATGATGCCGGCGCCCAGGTTGAACACCAGTCCGAACACGATGAACGGCGCCGACATCTGGATGCCGACACTGAAGGCGCCAGCTACGGTCTTGATCGCCAGTTGCGCTGCGTCGTCGAACATCAGCGGCGCATCGAGTGGAAACACCATGTAGCTGTCGTAGGTCGCCGCGAGCGCGACATGATGCAGGTCGGTGGCAAAGATCAGCACCATGCCCAAAAAGCTTAGAAAACTACCGAACACCGCGCCCTGCACGCCGACCTGCGTAGGGTCAGCCGCCATGGCACTGGATAGGCCGGTCTGGAAGGCAATGATGGCGCCGGCCACCTGCGTCGCCATCACCGTGATGCGCGCGATGGCCCCAAGGATCAGCCCGATGGCAATCTCGTGGAAGATCAGGCCAATGATGTCGACGATGCTCTCGGGCATTACCGGCAGGCTTGCCGACAGCAGCGGATACAGCACCAGCGTAAAGGCCAGCGCAAAGCCGAGCCGCATCCGGGCCGGGATCATGTCCTCGCCCAAAGCCGGCATCAGCATCAGAATGGTGCCAATGCGCGAAAACAGCAGCAGATAAAGAAACGCAGTGTTAGGCAGCCAGTTGAGGCCGATCGTCACCGTCAGCCGCCCACGATGATCATGTCGACCACGCGGTTCATGAACCCGCCCATAGTGGCGCCCAGAAATGGCAGGGTCAGCAGCATGGTGACGAAGATAGCGATGATCTTGGGCACGAACACCAGGGTCTGTTCCTGGATCTGTGTCAGCGCCTGAAACAGCGCGATGATGACGCCGACGACCAGG
>JAQGKG010000408.1 GCA_028290245.1 Devosia sp.
CTCTCGGCCCCCAGCGCGATGGCGCAATCCAGCGCCCAGTCGAGATGAGCCCGCCCGGCCTGCCGGATGTCGGGGTCATCGCTGAGCGGATTAGCCAGCACTGAGGGAATTACCGACGTCGTGGTGCGCCGCAGCCCGATCGCATCCAGCTCACGTCCCAGCCACGCATAATGCTCCGCACCGCCCCGCAGCACCGGAACTTCGACGCCATCATATCCCAGGTCGGCAATCCGTCCGATCCACCCCAGATGCTCCGCCTCGACGAACCCGGTCAGGCACAACAGATTCACGCCAACCTGCATCGCAAGTCCTCCTCGGCATCGTGACGCAACATAGCCTTGCCTATGCGGCGAGCGCTACCGGAGAGAAACAGATGTCCGGGGAGACCACGGAGCGGGTAGCTGCCGCTCGAGGCAGACCTCGCGCAGCTGTCGACGCCGCATTTGTCGACGATGAAAGCGCGCCCGTGCAGATCGCCGCCCTCGTTGGAGCAAATGGCATCGAACTTGCGATTGACGAAGTGGGCGGATCAGCAGTGGGACGCCCGGCAGCGCTTACGTCAGGATTTGGCAAGGATGGTGTGCAGCAGCGCCTGTGTGGCTCGGATGTCGGCGGTGATGGCATCTCCGGCGCGCAGGGTGTCGTGGGCGCGGAGCGCATCGATGATGTCGTTGTGGGTGCCGGCATAGATCGGGTTGCCGCCTTTGATCTGTGCTTCAATATCGCGCGACATCAAGCGCATGTAGGGGCCCATGCTGAGCCACAGCGTTTCGATCAACTGCAGCAGCGTGCTCGAACCGGCATAGCCATAAAGCTGGAAGTGAAACCGCCGGTTCATCGACAGCATGGCATAAGCGCCCTCGAGGCCCGCGATTTCACGATGCTGGGCTGCGATGTTCTCGAGGTCGTGGATATCGTCGCTGCTCACCTTTTGCGAGGCGATTTCAACGGCACTGCGTTCGAGGATTACCCGAGCGCGGCAGATATCGTCCAGGCGCTCCACATTGATGTGCGGAACGACGGCCGACCCATTGGGCAACACGATCAGCGCCTGCTCGGCTACGAGACGCTGCAACGCTTCCCGCACGGGCATCAGGCTGGTGCCGTAGACATTGGCCAAGGCAGCCATGGTGAGAACCTGGCCGGCATCGTAGCGTCCTTCGATCAAGGATTCACGCAAGCCGCTGTAAACGTTGTCCTGGATCTTGGCTCGGCTTTCCGAGGCGTCTAGGTTGATGGATCTTTGCATTTCGTCCCAATGCCGCACGGCCGGTTCACTACTTGGCGGAGCGTCGCCGATCGCTGACGAAGGTGTGATCAAAACTTGCACTTTGCAAACAAGAAGTTCCACGCAATGCGAGGCCTGCGCCTAGGATCGGCTTCAACATGTTGAAACTACAATATAAACCGTATGTTCGATTTGACGGCAGAAAGCCGGTTTGCCTCACATTTCGGCATTTTTGTGGGATTTGATCAAATCCGGCTTGCCTTTGAACGTGGTAGGTTTAAGTCTAAAGTAATTGCGGCGGCGTAGCCCGCCACCAAAACCCACGAACTGGCAGTACGGGCAGATGAGCGGCTATTTTCTGTATCATTCGATCGGCACGTTTCCGGGCAAGGCCAAGGCCGTTTCGCAGGAACTGAGCTCCTTTGCCGAGATTTGGTCGGCTGAGGATGACGGACAATGGCCCGCAGCGTTGCAGCAGCGTCAGGCGTTTATTTCGGCCTGGGAACGGCTGATTGCTGCGCCTGCAGGCTCGCTGACCACAACCGAGAATGTCACGAGCGGCCTTTACACCTTGCTGGGTGCGTTGCCGCAGGGAACACTGGCGGGGCGTCGTGTGCTGGTGGCTGGCGATTGCTTCCCAAGCCTGCATTTCCTGCTCGCTGGTTTGGCTGAACGCTTTGATTTTACCTTGGAAACTGTGCCGCTGCGGGCGGGAGAAACTTGGGTTCGCGACGAGGATGTAATCGCTCACTGGCAAGCCGATGTGGCGCTGGCCCTGCTTACCCAGGTTACCTCAACTGCCTCCCATCGCTGCGATCTGCAGCGCCTCGTCGCTCATGGCAAGTCGATGGGCTCGCTGGTGGGCGTCGATATCACCCAAGGCGTTGGCGTCGTGCCGTTTTCAGTGGCTAAGCTTGACCCTGATTTTGTGGTTTCCACCTCGCTCAAGTGGCTCTGTGGCACCTCGGGTGCGGGGGTGTTATATGTCAGGCCAGCCCTGCTTGGTCAGTGCACTCCGGAATTGCGTGGCTGGTTCAGCCAGCCTAATCCGTTTTCCTGGGATCTCGACGCTTTCGCTTACGCACCGGATGCACGGCGTTTCGATCACGGCACGCCGGCTATCCTTGCAAGCATCGCCTCATTGCCCGGGCTTCTATGGGTCGAGCAAACCGGCGTCGAAGCCATCGCTTCGCAGAACCGAATAATGGGCGAACAATTGATCAACTGGGCGACGGGCAGGGGCTTGCGCCTTGTCTCGCCCGAGGCAGCGGCACAGCGCGGCGGCAGTGTCATGATCGGTCTCCCCAGCACTGTCGTGCCGAGCGAAATCATCAACCAGTTACGCGGCCAGAAGCTTTATTGCGATGCGCGCGGGACCACGCTGCGGCTGTCGCCGGGCGTTGTAACCAGCACCGATGATATCGTCCGCCTGTGCGAGGCTCTGGATCAACTTATTCCGGCGTAAGCCGGTTGCGGCCCTTATCGGGCTAGACGTGTCGTCAGGGACTATGCCTAAGGCATAACAAGGAGAACAGACGTGAAGAAGCACATCGCAATGCTGGCGCTTGCCGCCGTCGCGGCTTTCGCGACGCCCGCTTGGGCACAGGACAAGATCGTGGTCGGCGCCTATGCAGCCAACCCGCCATGGGAATTCAAGAACGACGCCGGGGTCTTCGAGGGATTTGAAGTCGACGTCGCCACTGAAGCTGCCAAGCGCATCGGCCGTGAAGTTGAATTCCAGGAACTCGGCTTCCAGGCGCTGTTCGCTGCCACCAGCTCGGGTCGCATCGATTTTGCCATTTCCTCGATCTCGATCAACAACGAGCGCCTGCAGAGCCAGTCGTTCACCCAGCCTTACTATGACAGCGACGGCACCATCGTTGGCCTCGCTTCTTCGACGGTGAAGACGCTGGAAGATCTCAAGGGCAAGGTCATCGGCGTCGTGGCTGCCACGACTGGCGAAGCCTGGGCCAATGAAAACAAGGACTCGCTCGGCATTGCCGAAGTGCGCAGCTATGCGGCCCAGCAGGATCTGCTGCTCGACGTGCAGAACGGCCGTATCGAAGGCGGCGCGGGCGAACTGGCCGGCTTCCAATATGCCATCAGCAAGATCCCGACGCTGGCGATCCTCGTTCGCATTCCGACCGGTGAACGCTTCGCCATGATGGCCAAGAAGGACCTACCGGTCCTCGGCGAGATCAACGACGCCATCTCGGCTATGAAGGAAGACGGCACCCTGGCCGCCATCCACGAAAAGTGGTTTAGCGTTGCTGCCGACGAAGGCACCAGCACCGTCACCGTGATGCCGCTGCCAGTTGCCGAGTAATTAACCCAGGGTTCGGCGGCGTCGTCGCCGAACCTTTTCTGAACATTGAATGTGCCGTCTGGTGGCGCATACGGGGCTGGGCCGCTGCCATGGAACTGATCAATACCTTCTTCAACTGGGACGTGATGGTTCGCGCCTTCCCGATCCTGCTGCGGGGCCTTGGCAACACGGTGATGCTGGGGATCGTGACCATCATCATCGGCACGATCGCCGGGCTGCTGCTGTGCCTGGTACGGCTCTATGCCGTTCGTCCTATCCAGCTACTGGCCATCCTCTACATCGACGTGTTCCGCGCGCTGCCCATTCTCGTGTTGCTGATCCTCGTTTATTACGCTTTGCCTTTTGTGGGCATTCGCCTTGATTCATTCACCTCGGCGACCATGGCGCTGTCGATGGTGCTGGCGGCTTTTACCGCCGAAGTGTGTCGCGCCGGTATCCAGAACGTTCCCAAAGGGCAGTTCGAGGCCGCCGCCAGCCTCGGCATGCCGTTCTGGAAGTCGATGCGCAAGATCATACTGCCGCAGGCCATTCGCGTCATCATTCCGCCGCTGACCAGCAATTCCATTTCGGTGTTCAAGGATACTGCGCTAGCTTCGGTGGTTGCCATGCCGGATCTGCTTAAGCAGGCCAATGACGCGCAGGCGATGATGGCCAATCCGACGCCCCTGATTGGCGCTGCGCTGATCTACCTTGCCATTTTGTGGCCGCTGGTACGCCTCGTCGGTTATCTTGAAGCACGCAATCAGCGCGCCGTAGCCCGCTAGCAAAAGGCCCTGTCATGACCTCGTCTCCGGCCCCGCTTGCCGCGCAAATGTCCGACGTCAACAAGTGGTACAATGATTACCACGCGCTTCGCTCGATCAACCTCGAAGTCGCGCGCGGCGAGCGCATAGTGGTGTGCGGACCTTCGGGATCGGGCAAGTCGACCATGATCCGGTGCATCAACCAGCTCGAAAAACACGACAGCGGCACCATCGCAGTCAACGGCGTGACCCTGACTGGCGACCTCAAGCAACTCAATACCGTGCGCCAGGATGTCGGCATGGTGTTTCAGCACTTCAACCTGTTCCCGCACCTGACCGTGCTGGAAAACTGCGTTATCGCGCCAATGACAGTGCGCAATATCGCGCGCAAGGAAGCCGAGGAAATGGCGATGAGCTATCTCTCGCGCATCCATATTGCCGAACAGGCGCACAAGTTTCCGAGCCAGCTTTCTGGCGGCCAGCAGCAGCGCGTGGCTATCGCCCGCTCATTGTGCATGCAGCCCAATCTGATGCTGTTCGACGAGCCGACATCGGCTCTCGATCCGGAAATGGTCCACGAAGTGCTAGAAACCATGGTGTCGCTGGCCCGCGATGGCATGACCATGCTGGTCGTGACCCATGAAATGGGCTTTGCGCGCAAGGTGGCCGATCGCGTTATTTTCATGGATCACGGCGAGATTTGTGAGACCGCACCGCCCGAAGATTTCTTCAAGTCACCCCAGAACGAACGCGCCCGCGTTTTTCTTAGCCAGCTCATCCACTAGGATTTATTCATCTTGGCACCAGACAATCTGTTCCCGATCCAAGCGGTCCGGGATCGCTTTCCCGCGCTCGCCTATAATCGGGATCACCTGTATTTCGACAACGCCGCAGGCGCCCAACTGCCCGACCTGGCTTTGACGGCGGTACACGATCACCTGCTCACCCATAACGTGCAGCGCGGCGCCAAATACGGCCTTAGCCGTTCAGTCGATGCAGGGATCGCGGCTGCGCGGCAAAGCGTGGCACTGCTGGTCAATGCCTATGACCCCGCCGAAATCTCGTTTGGTATGAACGCGACGTCGTTCATTCGCCTGGTCAGCCTCGGCATTGGCCAGACGCTTGGGGAGCGGACGGAAATCATCGTCACGGACCTCGATCACGACGCCAATGTGTCGACCTGGCTGGCCCTTGAGCCTTTGGGTGCGAAATGCGTGTTCTGGCATATGCGCGATGATGGCACGCTGAATGTGGAAGACCTGGTGCCGCTGCTGAACGAACGCACGCGCCTTGTCGCCTGCGCCGCAGCGTCCCATGCCTTGGGAACTCTGGTGGACATCGCAGCAGTTAGTGAACTGGCGCATGAGGCTGGCGCCGAGCTTTTCGTCGATTGCGTACATTACACACCCCACGCCCTGGTCGATGTGCAGGCCTGGAATTGCGATTATCTTGTCTGCTCGGGCTACAAGACATTTTCGCCGCACATGGGTTTTCTCTGGGGCCGGCTTGACCTGCTGCGGGCACTGCCCACCTTCAAGGAAGACTTCATCCCCAACGAGCCGCCGCACAAGATCGAGGTCGGTACCTTCGTCTACGAGAACGTCGCCGGCATGGATGGCGCGGTACGTTATCTGGAGCAGCTCGGGCAGGACCTCAATGGCGGGGTGGCGCTGTCACGCCGAGGCGCCATCGCCAAAGCCATGACCGCAATCCAGCAGTATGAGATTGTCCTG
>JAQGKG010000420.1 GCA_028290245.1 Devosia sp.
ACGCCGCCCATGTCCCCGCCAGTACGCTGAAGCTGCTGCGTGACTACCTCGCCATATCCGGCCCCGTGCTTCAGGCGCTGACTCAGGTCGAAGCCCTCGCTAGCCGCCACCGCCTGATGCTCGGCGCCCCCATCCGCGCCATCCGCCGCCATCTCAATGGCCTGGGCGAATGCCGCGTCAGCTTCGACGCCAGCTTCTCGCCGCGCCTCGATTATTACACCGGCATCGTCTTCGAAATGACCGGTCCCAACGGCGAAGTGCTGGCCTCCGGCGGCCAGTATGATCGCCTGCTCGAACGCCTCGGCGCCACGGCGCCCATTGCGGCCTCCGGCTGCTCGGTCTGGGTCGATCGCTTGGAAGCGGAGGTCTCGCCATGACCGGAATTACGCTCGCCGTCCCCTCGAAGGGCCGTCTCGAAGAGCTCACCCGCGACTGGTTCGCCTCTAAGGGCCTCACCATCACCCGCCCCGGCGGCGCCCGCTCCTATCTCGGCGCCATCGACGGCATGCCCGAAATCACCGTGCGCTTCTTTCCGGCCTCCGAGATCGCCCGCGAGCTGATCCGCGGCAATATCGATCTCGGCGTCACCGGTCTCGACCTGATCCACGAAACCAGCGAGAGCGGCCCGGCCAGCGTCTCCATCGCCAGCAAGCTCGGCTTCGGCAATGCCGATGTTGTCGTCGCTGTGCCCGAAGCCTGGATCGACGTCACCCACATGCACGACCTGGCCGACGTCGCCTCCGATTTCCGCAGCCGCCACGGCCGCTGGATGCGCATCGCCACCAAATACATCACCGTAACCCGCCAGCATTTCGCCAAAGCCGGCATAGCCGAATACCGCACCGTCGAAAGCCTCGGCGCCACCGAAGCGGCCCCCGCATCTGGCGTTGCAGACATCGTGGTCGATATCACCACGACCGGCTCGACGCTGGCCGCCAATGGCCTGCGCGTGCTCGAAGACGGCATCATGCTGCAGAGCGAAGCCTGCCTGATCGTTTCGCGTACGGCTGCATTCGCTCCGCATCGCAAGGCGCAACTCGACGCGGTGCTGGCTCGACTAGGGACGACGGCCGGGTTTTGATACCGGCAGGGGCTAAGATGATGATCAATATCCCTATCTACGAACGGCCTATTGCCGACACGCCGAAAGCCGACTGATCCATGCTCGACCCCCTCGTTCTACTGGCCCTCGCGGTGGTCGGCATGCTGGCCGGTTTCGTCGATGCCATTGCCGGCGGTGGCGGCATGATCAGTATTCCCGCGCTGCTGTTCGTCGGCTTGCCGCCAGTTGCCGCCCTGGCCACAAACAAGCTCCAGGGTATGGTGGGAACGGGCATGGCCGCGCTGACTTTCTGGCGCCGGGGCTATGTGTCGCTGCCAGCGCTGATTCCAGCCATCGCCCTCACGTTTGCCGGGAGTCTCCTGGGGGCCACGGTGGTCAGGAGCGTCGATACCGTATTGCTGCAGATGGCGGTGCCGGTCGCACTCATCGGTATCGCGCTGTATTTCCTGTTTGCGCCGAACCTCACCGACAACGATAAGCATGCCCGGCTTCCGTTCCGGTTTGCCGTGCCGGTCATCGGTTTTGTCCTCGGCTTCTATGACGGCGTCTTCGGGCCCGGCACCGGCTCTTTTTTCACCATCTGTTTTGTCACCTTGCTCGGCTTGGGCGTCACGCGGGCATCGGGCAACACCAAGGTGCTGAACTTGACGTCGAATTTGGCGGCCCTGGTAATCTTCATTCCTGCTGGACAGGTGGTCTGGCCGGCGGCAATCGCCATGGCCGTAGGGCAGGTGGTGGGCGGCTATATCGGCGCTCGCACCGGCATTCGCTACGGCGCCAAGATCATCCGCCCCATCGTAGTCGTCGTCTCGATCGCCCTCGCCCTGCGGCTGCTGTTTTTCCGCTGATCAGTCGTCCAGCCCTGCAACTACCCGCAGCGCGGCGTTGAGCCGGTCCTGCCAGCCCGGGCCATCCTCCTGAAAATGCTCGAGCACGGCGCGGTCGAGCCGCAGGGTTACCATTTCCTTGCCCTCAGGTGCAGCTATCGGCTTGGCCGGGGCAGGGTCTGCCGCAGGCTTGCTCGTCGCGCTCTTGAAAGCGGCTTCTGCCTGATCATAAGCACTGCCGCCGCGTCTTGGTGGTCTCATCGAATCCTCTTTTGGCTCATTATGCCAGTCTAGCCCTGCATGGGGATAAGAAAAAGGCGCAGTGATGACACTGCGCCTTTCTCGTGAAGTCCGTGACTGGGAAGTAACGAACCTCGAAAGATTGTTCGGCTGAACTAGAAGTCCATACCGCCCATGCCGCCCATGCCGCCACCGCCGCCACCCATGGAGGGTGCGGAGTCCTTGGGAGCCTCGACGATGAGGGCTTCCGTGGTGATCAGCAGCGATGCGACCGAAGCAGCGTCCTGCAGGGCGGTGCGAACCACCTTGACGGGATCGATAACGCCCATGGCGATCAGGTCGCCATATTCACCAGTTGCGGCATTGTAGCCGAAGGTGATCGAGCTGTTCTCGAGGATCTTGCCGACGACGACGGAGCCTTCAGCACCGGCATTGTTGGCAATGGTGCGTACTGGCTCCTGCAATGCGCGCTTGACGATGGCAATGCCAGCGTCCTGATCGGCATTGGCGCCCTTGACGGTCATCGAGTGCGAAGCACGCAGCAGGGCAACGCCACCGCCGGGTACGATGCCTTCTTCAACGGCAGCGCGGGTAGCGTTCAGGGCGTCGTCGACGCGATCCTTGCGCTCCTTGACTTCGACTTCCGTCGAGCCACCGACCTTGATCACTGCAACGCCGCCAGCCAACTTGGCCAGACGTTCCTGCAGCTTTTCCTTGTCGTAGTCCGAAGTGGTTTCTTCGATCTGCGACTTGATCTGGCCAACGCGGCCCTGGATGTCTTCAGCTGTGCCGGCACCATCGACGATCGTGTGTTTTCCTTGGTGATCTCAACGCGCTTGGCAGTGCCAAGCATGTCGATGGTCACGTTCTCGAGCTTGATGCCGAGGTCTTCGGAAATCATCTCGCCCTGGGTCAGGACGGCGATATCTTCCAGCATGGCCTTGCGGCGATCACCGAAGCCCGGTGCCTTGACGGCTGCAACCTTGAGGCCGCCGCGCAGCTTGTTGACGACGAGGGTCGCCAATGCT
>JAQGKG010000441.1 GCA_028290245.1 Devosia sp.
CCGCCGCCATGCAGCCAGTAGATGCAGGGGCATTTACGGCAGGCAGCTTCGGGTGAAACACAGAAATGGGCAGATCGAAGCCATCAAGCGACTGCACGCTGCGGTCGCGCCGCTGCACCGAGCGGCCCTCGAGATAGGTTTCCGCCGGCACGGCATACTGCCGCATCTGTGTGAGAATTTCGGCATTGAGGTGAATGCCGAGCGGGAAAGCGGATAGTTTGGCGTTGAGTTCAGGATCCAGGGAGGGGCGAGGCAGGGACATGGCTGGTTCTTTCAGTGTGAGGCAAGCGCAGGGCGCCAGTGAGCGGGCAGGGCTAGGAGGATTCAAGGAGAAGGCCCTAGCGGAGGAGGGCCTTGCCGCCCACGGGAACCATGTCTGCATAGATCGACTCGCCCGCCACGAATGGCGCGAGTTGGGCGATAAAGGCCTGGGCCGCGGCACTGCCGAAGAACTGGCTATGGGCTTCCTGGCTGCTCCAGCCTTCAGTCACCGAAACCAGATCGGGATTGCTGGCGGAGCGGCTGACAAGCAAGACCAGGCAGGCATCATCGGCTAGCGAGGGCGCTGCCAGCAGCAATGCAATCAGAGCTTCGCCCTTGCCGGGATGGGCGGGGATGGTGGCGTAAAAACCGTGCTGTATCGACATGGTGTGTCCTTGCGTTTGTGACGGCTCGTTGCACCGCCGATGACTGCCAAGAACCACGACCCCGTGCCAAAGCGTTATGCGCATCCTCCCCGGTTCTTGCACAATCCTACTTTACGAAGGAGAATTGTTTGAGGAATGAGTTCCGCGTGCTAGGCGTCTTATCAAGACGGAGAATGTGTGATGGTGCTCGATGAACTGCGTGATCTGATCGACCGCCATACGCGCGCGGACATGACCACGGCGATCGAGGGCGTGCTGATCGCGCGACATGACGTGTCTGTGCTTGAGACGACAATGTCCGGCTCGGTCATGGCGCTGGTCGCGCAGGGCGCCAAGCGCCTGGCGATGGGCGATCGCGTTTATGAGTACGGTCTCGGGCAATACCTGGTGTCTTCACTGGATCTCCCAGTGACCGGCCAATTTATCGACGCCAGTCCCGATAGGCCTGCATTGGGCTTTGGCTTGCTGCTGCATCCACCCAGCATCGCCGAGCTGCTGCTTCAGGCAGGAGCAGCCGATGTCAACGACAGCCGTGGAAATCCGCCCAGCGGGATGATGGTGAGTGATGCGTCAGAGCAGCTTCTTGATGCGGTGAAGCGCCTGTTGCGACTGCTCGATACCCCCAGAGATATTCCGGTGCTGGCCCCCATGATCAAGCGAGAGATCCTGTGGCTGCTGATTGCGGGGGAACAAGGCGCTGCTGTTCGGCAACTTGGCCTGGCTGATAGCAACCTGAGCCATATAGCCCGCGCGGTGCGCTGGATACGGGAACACTACGCCAAGTCATTTCGGGTCGAGGATGTCGCGGAATGTTGCGGCATGAGCGCCTCGGCGTTTTATCGAAACTTTCAAGCGGTTACCGCCATGAGCCCGATCCAGTTTCAAAAACAGATCCGGTTACAGGAAGCCCGGCTGATGTTGGCAGCGCGGCCTGGCGATGTTGCCGCTATTGGCTATCAGGTCGGCTACGACAGCCCATCGCAGTTCAGCCGCGAATACCGGCGTCAATTTGGAATGCCGCCCAGTGTGGACGGGATCCGACTTAAAGGGACGGCGGCGGCGATGGGTGCATTGACGTAACCACTAGCCTCACGCTGTTCAGCCCGCGCGGGTGGAGGGGCGGCGCCCGGTTGGCACCGCGGACTTGATTAGGGACGCGGCGGTCCCGGCCGCTCCCACGTGCGGTCTGGCTTCTGGGTGGGGCAGCTTGGTAGCACTGGTTGATGGTGACCTAGCGCGGATTGGGCACCTCGCCACTCAGCAGCCACACTTAAAACTCCAAAGCGGCCGTTGGGTGTGGAGGGCAAGCGGGTTGGGCCGTACTATGCCGGTTGAGCTGCCAGTGTGCGAAGCATGATTTCAAGGTTGCGCTCTACCTCGGGCGTCTGCGCGCCCAGCTCCAGGCCGCCAAGGATCAGTCGTCCGGCCGCCGGTTGTGTGAACAGGCTGGCCCAGGCTGCATTCTCGCTTTCTAGCCCCGTGCCATAGTCGTCTGTCGGCACCGACTGTTTTGCTGCGGCGATAACGCCATCGGCCAGGGCGGCAATGTTTTGCGCCAGGGTATCGACGAAGGCGGCGATAGTATCTGCCGGCAGAGCACGATTGATCCAGCCATAGCGTTCCGCTGTTTGCGCGTCGAACAAAGCCGCACCAAGCAAAATCTCCAGCGCACGGTTCCGCCCGACCCGGTGGCGCAAATATTGCGTTCCCGCCCCACCCGGGACGATGCCCATCAACGCTTCGACTTGGCCGAGCGCACCACGGCCAATCGCGGCAAAACTCATATCGGCTGCGGCAACAAACTCGGCGCCGCCCCCTCGGGCCATGCCCTCGAGCTGGACGATCGTGACCTGTGGCAGGCGACGCACGCGTTCGGACAGGCTTTGGAAAGGGTTCAGGCCTGGAAGCGTCAAGGCGGCCAACTTCTCGAAGACATTTGGATCTTCGGCCATGGTCATGTCGACGTGGGCGATGAAAAAGTCAGGGTTTGCACTATCGAAGACCACGACCTTGGTGGCTTGGTCATCCTTCACCGCGTCGAGGAATGCGGTCAGATCCGCCATCATCTGGAGCGAGAGGACATTGACCGGCGCATTGTCGATGGTGACGCGGGCGATGCCGCCTTGGGTAACGACGGAAATTGTTTGGTAAGACGCAGACATGAAGGGCTCCAATTCTTGTGAAAAGGGAGCGTTCTAAGTATTTGTTTGATACTTAGTGTCAATTACGCACTCTGGGGATATCAGAGATGCTGGAGCATACCGATGGACAATTTCATGGACCCGCATTTCCGAGTGGATTGCCATAGTCGGCAGATCCTTGATCAGATCGCCGATAAATGGTCGATGATGGCGCTGTTCGTGCTGAGAGAGCCAAGACGCTTCAACGAAATCAAGCGCCGGCTTGGTGGCATAACCCAGCGGGTGCTGACGCAGACCCTGAGGAAGCTCGAACGCAATGGCATGATTACCCGCCATGTTTTGCCCGGGCCGCCGCTCGGCGTCCAATATGCCCTGACGCCGCTTGGGCACTCGCTGGAGGGTCCCTTCTCCGTGCTCTATGGCTGGACTATCGAAAACATGGAGGTGATTGGCGCGGCACAATCGAGCTATGACAACCGAGCTTAACCGGGTTGGTGTCAGAAAAGTCCACCTTTTAGCCTAGCAAGCGCACCCCCATGCGGACGTTCGTTGTAGAGACGCGATCACACGAAAACGACCATTCACTGGTGACCGTCACGATGGACCCTGATGTGCTCGACCAGAGCCCGCAATTTGGGCGCCATGTTCCTGCGCTGAGGATAGAAGAGGAAGAAGCCCGGAAACGACGGCAGGTATTCTTCCAGCAGCGCAATGAGTTGGCCGCTGACGATGTAGGGGGCAAATGTCTGTCGCATGGCAAAGGTTATGCCCGCCCCGTTTAACGCTGAACTGATCATGAAACGCATGTCGTTGGTCGTGATCTGTGGTTCCACGGCAACGGAAAAAGGCGTGCCATTCTCCTCAAATTCCCATCGATATGGAGCCTTGTTGAGCCCTGGGCGCCAGCCGATGCAACGATGCCCGATCAAATCTCGCGGATGCTCCGGCCTGCCATATCGGGCAACATAGAGAGGGCTGGCGACAACGGCCTCTCGCTGATCGCCGCCGATTCGAACGGCGATCATGTCCTGTTCGATCACCTGGCCGAGCCGCACGCCCGCATCGAAACCCTCCGCGACGATATCGAACTCATCGTCGGTCACCGTTATGTCGATCGTCACTTGTGGGTAGGCGGACGCAAAGCTGCCGATCAGCGTTCCCGACAGGAAGGGTTCGGCGATGGATGTCACGGCAAGCCGAAGCAGGCCCTTGGGCTCGCGTTCAGAGGCGAGCAGTTCCAGTCCAGCGGTGATGTCAGTCCAAGGCTGACCCAGTAAATCGTACAGCCTGGTGCCCGCCTCGGTAAGGCGCACCGACCTTGTCGTGCGGTTCACCAATGACAAACCGACATTATCTTCGAGTCGCTTGATCCCTTGGCTCACGGCGGAGCGGGTGACGCCGAGCCGGTCGGCAGCCGCTCGAAAATTGTGTTCTTCCGCGACAGCGACGAAGACGGGAATGAGATTGTAATCCAGCATTATTGTCCAGCAGTTCTAACCAACGTGTCGAGTAGCTGGTAAATACCGCAATCCACTGGCCTGGACTAGCTTTCTGACGTCGCAATCGGGCGACGCAGGAGACTTTAAGTGACCACATCCAAACTTGATATTCCGCTGACCGCCGTCCTCACCATGTCACCGCAAGACGGCTCGAACGCTCCCCTGGCCCTCCATGAAGAATGGATCATGCAGGGCTGGGAGCGTCGCCATGGCACTCCGGCCTTCGTCTTCACGGAAAAAATGGGCAAGTACTATGACCTGGCTGACCCGACCGGCTTATTCTGGGACAATTTTGCCCCCGGCGACACGCAATTGTTCACAGATGCCACGGTATATGGCCCCAATTGGGAAGGTCTGCAGAATGCGTCCCGCTCCATCCTCCACGGCATGACAGATGGCCACGCCGTGCTCCTGAGCGAAGACGTCGCCTCCACTGCGGTTGGGTTCGTTGGTCGGATTGAACGCCTTAGCGGCGAAATCCTGGCCTTTGAGGCCCGCTCCCAATTGGGTTGGAAATGCGTCGACGGCTCCTGGAAGATCAAGCACGAGCTGAACTACGCTCGGCTGGTCGAGCCCGAGGCGATCAAGGCCATGTTGGGAAAGCGTCTGCAGCAGTGACCAAGATACAAGCACAGCACCCGTATGTGGGGATGTGGGTCACCGCCGACGGGCAAATCCGGCATGAACTGCTTGCCAACGGCCGTTACGACGAAGCCCGTGGAAGGCGCGAAAGTGCCTATCAGGGACGTTACGAGATCGTCGGAAACCACATAGAATACCGTGATGACACCGGCTTCACTGCAGACGGCGAGTTCATCGACGGCTTACTCTACCATGCCGGAATGGTAATGTTCCGGCGCTAGCACCGATTAGCCTGAGTGTCCGCTTTCTGAGCTTCAACAACGGAAAGCGGACTGTCGCCTCCCACCCCCGCAATCACTCTGGCTTGGTCACAAGCTCGCCGAGCGGAGCAGAGGTGTTTGCCAAGCTGGTACTGATGGACGAGCACGCAGAGCCGTCGCCCAACAGTCGTTGGCGAAGATAGGCAGGGGTACCTTATGTATCAGCAACACACGCTCGTGCTCTCATCGGTCGTTTCTGTGACCTCATAGCCGTAAATGCTGCCCAGAATGTGTTCGCCGCCGAGAGGCATGACGCCGACAACCCAGACGCGATCAGCTCTTCACCAGTGCCGCTGCTGCCTCAACCATGCAGATAGGCTCCCGTAGGCGGCATGTGCTGGTTCTTCGGAGGCATACTGTGGGTGCTCACCGCCGGCAAGATGAAGCCGACGCCCTCTT
>JAQGKG010000476.1 GCA_028290245.1 Devosia sp.
ACTTCGCCATTCAGTGTTCGCCAGATCATCCTTGGATCAAGGCTCATCCGGAATGGTTCGACTGGCGGCCCGATGGCACCATTAAATATGCCGAGAATCCCCCGAAGAAGTACGAGGACATCGTCAACGTCCACTTCTACCGCGATGCCATTCCCAGCATCTGGTACGAGCTACGCGACATCGTGCTGCTGTGGATCGACCACGGTGTCAAAATTTTCCGCGTCGACAATCCCCATACCAAGCCGTTCCCGTTCTGGGAGTGGATGATCGGGGAAGTTCGCACCAAGCACCCCGGCGTCGTGTTCCTGTCAGAGGCTTTTACCCGCCCCAAGGTCATGAAGCGCCTTGCCAAGGTCGGGTTCGCCCAGAGCTATTCCTACTTCACCTGGCGCAACCAAAAGTGGGAACTGGAGCAGTACCTCAACGAACTGACGAAGGAAGACAGCCGCCACTACATGCGGCCCAATTTCTTCACCACCACCCATGACATCAATCCGCGCTACCTGCAGACCAGCGGGCGCCCCGGCTTCCAGACGCGCCTCATCCTCGGGGCAACGTTGGCGGGCAGCTACGGCGTCTATAACGGCTTTGAGATCTGCGAAGCCGAGGCGGTGCCGGGCAAGGAGGAATATCTCAATTCGGAAAAATACGAGATCCGGGCCTGGGATATGGACCGGCCGGACAATATCAAGTCGGACATCAAATTCCTTAATCAACTGCGCCGAGAACATAAGGCGCTGCAGCAGTTCACCAATCTCGATTTCTACCTAGCGTGGAACGACAACATCATGTGCTATGGCAAGTACACAGATGACCTGTCCGACTTCCTGCTGTTTCATGTCTGTCTTGACCCGCACAACGCCCAGGGTGCCGATTTCGAGCTTCCGCTTTGGAAGTTCGGCCTTTCGGATGACGCCTCGATCGAGGTCGAGGACATGGTCACCGGCCACCGTTTAACCTGGTACGGCAAGTACCAGCACATCCATCTTGATCCCTACTACAAGCCCTATGCAATCTGGCGCCTGATCCCGCCGGGAGCCGCACAATGACGGCGCGTGAAAGCGGCTTGACCGAGCAACTGGCCCTGCTGACCTCATCGGACGGTAGTCTGGTCTCGGCATTGAGTGGACCCGAGATGGATCTGTTGCAGAGCACGACCCTTCCCCAGTTCCTGCCAGGGCAGCGATGGTTCGGCGCTAAAGACCGCGCCATCTCAAGCGTAAGCCTGCTGCCGCTGGCAGAGCTGGAAATGGGCAGTCACGCGTTGCTGGTCGCCGATGTCCATCTGGGGCATGAAACGCAACGCTACCTGCTGCCGGTTTCTGCGGTGTGGGGCGATGACAATGGAAGCAGCGGTGAAACAGCATTGGCGCCAGTGCTCGCCCATATCAAGATCGGAACCAGCAAGGGACTGCTGACCGACAGCGCGCTTGAGCCCGCGCTGGCTCGCTCACTGCTCGACGCGATGCGAAACGAAGGACAACTGGCGGCTCCTGGAGGGGTCGTCCAGTTCCTCGGCAGCGATGCGCTGCGCCGGCGCGACGATGCTGCGAAGCCACGTCCACTTGGCGCCGAGCAAAGCAATGTGTCGATTGCCTTTGGCAGCAGCATTATTCTCAAGCTGTATCGCCGGCTACGAGCCGGTGAACAACCTGACGTGGAAGTCGCCCGGTTTCTGACTGGAGTGGCGCAGTTTCGCAGCACGCCGGAATTTCTCGGTGAAATCCAGTATCGCCCGGATGAAGGCGAGGCGACGACCCTCGCTGCAGCTTTTGCATTCGTGCCGAACCAGGGCGATGCCTGGGCGGCGGTTACTCGGGCATTGGGGCAAAGCTTGCTGGACGGGCATGGCGATGGCGCTGCCTGGATCGGGAGCATCCTCGGCCAGCGCACCGCCGAGATGCACAAGGCTTTTGCCGTCGAGACCATCGACCCTGCCTTTGCCGTCGAGCCGCTACAATCGGCTGACGTGGCGGCTTGGGCAGCAGAGGCGGTGGTGGAAACCCGTGACCTGCTCGACCAGCTCCAAAACGGTCTTTCGAGGCTTTCACCATCAGCACGCACCATCGCAGAACAGGTGCTTGGCGAGCGTGACAATCTGATCGATCGCATCGAGGCCGCCTCGACCATGCAGCCCTCGGGCGGTCGTTCGCGCATACACGGCGATTATCATCTCGGTCAGGTTCTGGTCACCGACGGCGACGTCATGATCATCGACTTCGAAGGCGAGCCCAAACGGAGCCTTGCCGAACGCCGCGCCAAATCCACGCCCCTGCGTGATGTAGCGGGCATGCTGCGCTCCTTCCACTATGCGGCATGGACTGCGCTCAACCGCTACGCCGATGAGAGAGGCGAAGTGCCCGACGCAGTGCGGGCACGTGCCGATCAGTGGCGGGCAGACATGTCCGCGGATTTCGTCGGCGCATACGAAACATACATCGCTGGAGCTTCTAGCTATCCGACCGATCCGGCATTTGCCGATGCGCTGTCTGGTCTCTTTCTGATCCATAAAGCCATCTACGAAGTCGGCTACGAACTCGCGAACAGGCCCGATTGGGTCGAAATCCCGTTGAGCGGGATCCGAGACCTTTTACACAAGGGCTAAAGCCCGGGATTGCACGATGAATCAAGAAACTGAGCAGCTTTCGGCCTATCCTTCCGACGTAGAAGCGATCGTCCGGGGGCGCCACGGGAACCCCTTTGTGACGCTTGGGATGCAGGGCGGCGATGGTGCGCCCGTGGCGATCAACGTCTTTGCCCCGCAGGCCACTGCGGTGGAAATCGTCGACGGGGTGAGCGGCGAAAAACTCGTGTCGCTCAAGCGTATTCACCCCGAGGGCTTTTTTTCCGCCTTCATCCCGAAACGGACCGAACGGTTTCCGTACCGGCTGGCGTTGTCGGCAGGAGACTTCCATTGGGAGGTCGAGGACCCCTATCGTTTCCCGATGGTTCTTGGTGAGATTGACGAATACCTTTTTGGTGAGGGCCGGCACCACCATCTTTACGAGCATCTGGGCGCTCATCCCCGCAGCATGGAGGGGGTCGATGGCGTAGCCTTTGCCGTATGGGCCCCAAACGCTTCGCGGGTCAGCGTCGTCGGTGAGTTCAACGCCTGGGACGGGCGGCGCCACCCCATGCGCAAGCGCATCGGAGCCGGCATCTGGGAGCTGTTCATTCCCGGCCTGCAGCGCGGCACCGTCTATAAATATGAGATCATTGGCCAGCATGGCGAGCGGCTGCCACTCAAGGCAGATCCGCTATCGTTCTATCAGGAGCAGGCTCCCGCAACTGCCTCGATCGTCCACGGTCTGCCGCAGCACGAGTGGCAGGACAGCGAGTGGATGGGCACGCGCGCCAGTCGGCAGGAACTTTCCGCCCCTGTGTCGATCTATGAGCTGCATCTCGGTTCCTGGCGCACCGCGGCGGACGGCACAAAGCTGGATTACGATGCGATCGCCGATCTGCTGGTTCCCTACATCGTGGACATGGGCTTTACCCATGTGGAGCTGATGCCAGTATCCGAGCACCCTTTTGGTGGGTCATGGGGCTACCAGCCTGTTGGCCTGTTCGCCCCAACCAGCCGCTTTGGCACACCGGAAGCGTTCGCGCGCTTCGTCGACCGCTTTCACACGGCCAATATCGCCGTGCTGATCGACTGGGTGCCGGCGCACTTCCCCTCCGATGCGCATGGTCTCGTGCAGTTCGACGGCACCGCGCTCTATGAACACGCCGATCCGCGCCTGGGCTTCCATCGCGACTGGAACACGCTGATCTACAATTTCGGCCGCAACGAAGTGGCGAACTTTCTCGAGGCCAGCGCGCTATTTTGGCTCGATAAATTCCATGTCGACGGGCTGCGCGTCGATGCGGTGGCGTCGATGCTCTATCTCGATTATTCCCGCAATGCCGGAGAGTGGATCCCCAACAAGTTCGGCGGCAACGAAAACCTCGAAGCTATCGAATTCCTCAGGGGGACCAATACGCGCGCCTATGGTCTCTACGAGGGGTCACAGACGATCGCCGAGGAGTCCACGGCTTTTCCCGGGGTCAGCCGACCGATCTACGATGGCGGCCTTGGCTTCGGCTACAAGTGGAACATGGGGTGGATGCACGACACGCTGCATTACATGCAGACGGACCCGCTCTATCGCCAGCACCACCATGGCGAGATGACCTTCGGCATGCATTATGCCTACACCGAGAACTTCGTGCTGCCGCTGAGCCATGACGAGGTTGTCTATGGCAAGGGCTCGATGCTCGGGAAAATGCCGGGCGACCGCTGGCAGAAATTTGCCAATCTTCGCGCCTATTATGCATTCATGTGGGCGCATCCCGGCAAGAAGCTCATTTTCATGGGCTGCGAATTTGGCCAGGAGCGGGAGTGGAACCACGACCAGTCGCTCGACTGGCACCTGCTCGACGACCCCATGCACGGCGGCGTCCAGTCGCTGGTGCGCGATCTCAACCGCGTCTATCGCGAGAACGAGGCGCTGCACCAACTAGACAGCGATCCAGCCGGGTTCGAATGGATCGATGCCAGCGATACGGAGGGAAGCGTTTTTCTGTTCCTGCGCAAGGGTCGCGAAGGCGTCAAGCCAGTGGTCATCGCCTGCAACATGACACCCGCCGTTCGGTATGACTACCGGGTCGGCGTACCGCAGGGCGGCAGCTGGGGTGAAATCCTCAATTCCGACGCGGAGACTTATAGCGGCTCCAACGTCGGCAATGGCGGCGAGATCAACGCCGAAGATCTTGAGTGGCACGGACGTCCGGCATCGCTTCGTTTGACGCTACCGCCACTCGCGGTGATCATGCTGACGCCGAGCTGAACAAATAACAAATGTTGTTTTGGCGGAAGCGTTCAGGGCGTTAAATAGGCGTAGTCGAAGCAGAAAATCGAATGGTCAAGAGCGCGATCTGCATAGCTGGCGCATAATAACTATTTGCGTTTGCTCATGATTAGTCGTTACGACGCAATAGGTTGTCCCAAGTTAAGAGCGGAACGCCGGGCTTCATCTTAGGTTTGTGCTTCGCGGTACTTAGGTCCGCCATCTTTCACATGAGTGCTGCAATGCTTGCCGTAAATTTTGACGCCCTTCAGGCGCAACCATTATCCATGTCTTTTGCGCCTATACTGCTGGGGGAGGCGGTGGTTTTCCGGTTGTGGGCGCCGCTGTACGAGCGGGTACTGCTGAAGCTGGAAAATGCAGAGCCCGTCGAAATGCAACCTGCAGCGGAAGGGTGGCACCAGTGCGAAGTCCGCGGTGCGGGTCCCGGAACACTTTACAAGTTCATCGGACCCGATGACGTCGAATTTCCCGATTCCGCTTCACTATTCCAGCCGCAAGACGTCCATGGTCCGAGCGAGGTGATCGACCTTCAGTCGAATCCCTGGCGCGCCGATACCTGGAAAGGCCGGCCATGGGAGGAGATGGTCATTTACGAAATGCACATCGGCACCTTCACTAGCGAGGGAAGCTTTCTAAGCGCCATCGATCGGCTCGATCACTTGGCCCAACTCGGGGTCACTGCAATCCAGATAATGCCGTTGAGCGATTTCCGTGGAGCCTTCAACTGGGGCTATGACGGGGTCATGCCCTATGCTCCAGACAGCAGCTACGGCCGGCCGGAGGACCTGATGGCACTGGTCGACGCCGCCCACGAGCGTGGTATCAGCGTCTTCCTCGACGTGGTCTATAACCACTTTGGGCCGGACGGTAATCATATGGCCAACTATGCGCCCCTGTTTACCGACAAGCATCAGTCACCGTGGGGCCAGGGCATCAATTTCGATGGTGAAGGCGCCAAATGGGTGCGCGAATTCGTCGTCCAGAACGCCATCTATTGGATGACGCAGTTCAGAATAGACGGCCTGCGTCTGGACGCGGTGCATGCGATTGTTGACGACAGCGAAGAGCACATCCTTCATGAACTTGCGCGCCGGGTCAAAGCGGCTGCGGCCGACCGTGCCGTCCATCTGATTGTGGAGAACGAAGAGAACGACAGCGACCTATTGCGGCGCGATGAAGATGGTTCACCGCCGCTGTTCACCGCTCAGTGGAACGACGATCTGCATCACGTTCTGCACGTCGCCGCCACGGGGGAAACATTCGGCTATTACGCCGACTACGACGAGTACACCAAAAAGCTAGCGCGGTCCTTGGCGCAGGGCTTTGTGTTTCAGGGTGAACAGATGCCCTACAGCGGGAAGCGGCGCGGCAAGCCAAGCGCCGAACTTCCGCCCACGGCTTTTATTTCCTTTATCCAAAACCACGACCAGATAGGTAACCGGGCACTCGGCGACCGGATGATAGCTTATCGGAGCGAAACCGAACTGAAGGCAATCGCGGCGGTCTGCATGATTGCGCCAGCAATCCCGATGTTATTCATGGGCGAGGAGTGGGGCGCGCCGGAGCCGTTTCCCTACTTTTGCGATTTCAACGA
>JAQGKG010000015.1 GCA_028290245.1 Devosia sp.
CCGTGGTGGTCGATCCGATCGATGGCACGGCCAATTATGCCGCCGGCCTGCCGCGGTTTGCCACCATGGCGGCGGTGGTGTCGAAGGGCGAGACTGTTGCCGGGATTATCTATGACCCGATGGGCGACGACTGGATCATGGCCGAAAAGGGCGGTGGCGCCTGGCTGCGTCGGCCGAATGGCGAGGCGGTTCGGTTGCAGGTTGCCGAGCGTTGGCCGCTGGCCGAGATGGTGGGCATGGCTTCGGTTGCTTATCTGCCAGCAGCATCGCGTCCGCAAGTGCTGGCCAATGCTGCCAAGCTGCGGATGCTGGCCAATTTCCGCTGCGCTGGTCATGAGTATCGCACCTTCGTGTCCGGGCATGGCCAGTTCGTTTGCTACAACAAGCTGATGCCGTGGGATCATTTGCCTGGTGTGCTGATCGCCCAGGAAGCGGGTGGCTATGCGGCGCGGCTGGATGGTGAGGCGTATCTGCCGAGTCATGTGGATGGTGGGCTGTTGGTGGCGGTTGATCGTGACGCCTGGGACGAGTTGCGGCGGGAAGTGTTCACGTTTTGAAGCACTGGGCGCTTGCGTGCTGGGCCCACCCCACCCTTATTCCCTCCCCATCGAGGGAGGCGGTTACTCTGGATGCCTCGGCTCTTTCGTACCCTCGTCCCTGAGGGGAGAGGGGAGGGTGAGGGGTTCAGAGGTCCGTTGCGGCAGAGTGGTCAAACGGACCTCTGAACCCCTCACCCGGTGCTTGCGCGCCGACCTCTCCCCTCAGGGGCGAGGTGGTGACTGTCCTGGCTTTTTAACAGCCTGATAGATTGCTCCAGAGTTCATCGTCTACCTTCCCCTGCGAGGGAGGGATCAAGGGCGGGGGTGATTTGAGTATAATGCCTTTGGCCTAGCTACCCCACCAACGCCCCAGCCGCCGCCTCTAGCGCGCCCGGCCCATGCGCTATCCCCAACGCCTGCATGCCGGCTTCCATCGTCGCCAGCACGCCCAGCGTCATGTGGGCGTTGACGTGGCCCATGTGGGCGACGCGCAGGAAGTCCTGATAGGCTGGCTCGTGCGGTAGGGCCATGCCGAGGCCGATGCCGAGCGTTACGCCGGCTTCTTCTTCAAGCCAACGTCGCAAGGCACCGGCACCGCCGTTGGGGATCTTCGCAGCGGTTACGGACCAGCCGCGTGAGGCCGGATCGGCGACGTTGAGCGCGATGTCACTACCCTTGCCCCAAGCATCGAAGGCTGCCCAGACCGAACCCGCCAGACGGTGGTGGCGGTCCCATACGTTCTCCAAGCCTTCCTCTTCGAGGATCATGGTCAGCGATTCGCGCAGGCCGTAGAGATGGTGCGTCGGTGCGGTGCCGCCGAAATATTGCCAGAACTCGGTGCCGGTGCCGCGTGGCTTCCAGTCCCAATAAGGGGTTACGAGATCGGCGCTGCGCGATACTTCCAGCGCTTTGTCGGAGAACCAGACGAATCCGAGGCCGGGTGGCAGCATCAGGCCCTTCTGGCTGGCGCCGACCAGCACGTCGATGCCCCATTCATCCATGCGCAACTCGTCGCAGCCGAGCGAGGCGATGGCGTCGACGGCCAGCAGGGCTGGGTGGCCCATGCTGTCGATGGCGGCGCGGATCGCCTTGATGTCGTTGCGGGCGCTCGACGCAGTATCGACATGGGTGACCAGCACGGCCTTGATTTCGTGCGCGGTGTCTTTACGCAGGGCATCGGCGATGCGTTCGGGATCGGCGGGGCTGGCCTTACCGAAATCGATCATTTCGAGCTGCACGCCCATGGCGCGTGCCGCTTCAGCCCAGCCATGGCCAAAGCGTCCGGTGGCAGCGAGCAAAGCCTTATCGCCGCGCGAGAACATGTTGAGGTTGGCCGCCTCCCAGGCGCCGTGGCCGTTGGCGATATAGATCGCCACGTTCTGGCTGGTCATCGCCACGCGTTTCAGGTCGGGAATCAGCGCCTTGGTCATATCGACGATTTCGCCCTCGTAGATATTGGGCGCCGCGCGGTGCATCGCATTGAGCACTCGGTCGGGCGAGACGGACGGCCCCGGAATGGCGAGGTAAGGGCGGCCAGTGGTGATGGGCATGGTGTGCTCGATACTAAGGAGGGCTCCGCCATCAGACGGGAGATACCGCCCTCTATCAAGCGCATTTGCGTGATGAGACCATCAAACTTCCTGATCGCCCCACGGCGTTGGCCACACATCTAAGAGCCATTGCAACGACTCATAAGTCTGTGCTTATGTGTAGTCATGAGCGATACCGACATTTTCAAAGTTCTTGCCGATCCGACGCGTCGCGCTGTGCTGGAGCGGTTGGCTTCAGCCGAGCTGACTGCCACCGAATTACGCGAGGGCTTTGCGATCAGCCAGCCAGCGCTGAGCCAGCACATTGCGGTGCTGCGTGGCGCCGGACTGATCAGTGAGCGTCGCGAGGGTCGTTACGCGCATTATCGCGTGGCGCCCGAGGGCATGGCGCCGCTGCATCAGTGGTTGGCGAAGTACCGTGCGCTCTGGCCGAGCCGCATCGATAATCTCAAGGACTTGCTCAAGGAAATGGATCAATGACCGATAGCGATGAGCTGGTTTTTGAATGCGAGTTGGACGCGCCGCCTGAGAAGGTCTGGCGCGCGTTGACCGTGCCGGAATATTTGCAGCGTTGGCTAAAGCCCACCCAGGAGATCGACCTAGCTGTGGTGACGGCCGAAGAGAATGTCAGCCTGACCTATCGCTGGCGTGAGTCCGGGCAGGGCGCGGTTGTCGGTGTCGAGGATAGTGTGGTGACGTTCGAGCTGAGCCCGACGAGTGATGGCAGGACCTGGTTCCGGCTTACTCATGCGCCAGTGGCCGTATCGATTGCCGCCAACAGCAACGAGGCTGGCCCGATGATGCTGGCCGCCTAAAAGCTTTCCATTACAGTACTGAACAGGAGATCGCCGATGCGCGACATGATGCAACTCGTCCCTATGGTCGTCGAACAATCGAGCCGGGGGGAGCGGAGTTTTGATATCTACTCGCGCTTGCTGCGGGAGCGGATCATTTTTCTCA
>JAQGKG010000053.1 GCA_028290245.1 Devosia sp.
CCGCCGCAGGTCCCAATTGACCTCCCCTCCCGCAGCCACAGGCGCCCACTGATCCAGTGCATGGGCATATGCCTCATCTTCAGACGCGGCCCAGCTCAGGGCATGCTGCAAGTAGATTGGCTTTTCATCACCGGCCACCTGCTTAAACGCGTCGATAACCGCACGGGTGGTCTCGACATCGCCGCCGGAAGTGGTCAGCAGCCCATCGGCCCACCCCCCGACAAAAGCGGCAGTCTTTGGAGTGACCGCAGCGCCGATCAGAGGGACGCTGTGTATAGGACGGGAATACAGCTTGGCTTCCACCACGGTCACACGGCCCCGGTGTGTCACCGTCTCGCCGGCAAACAGTGCCCTGATGATCTCGACGCATTCCATTAGACGAGCATTGCGCTCTGCCTTCTCGGGCCAGGCCTCACCGGTGATGGACTCGTTGATAGCCTCGCCGCTACCCAACGCAAGCCACAGACGATCTGGAAACATCTCGCCGCATGTCGCGGCTGCCTGGGCCAGCACTGCAGGATGATAACGGTAGCCCGGAGCCGAGATGACCCCGAACGGCAGCGCCGTCGCCTGCATAGTTGAGCCAAGCCACGTCCAGGCGAAGCCCGAATGCCCCTGCCGTTCGCTCCACGGGTGGAAATGATCAGAAGACTTGGCCACCTGGAATCCGGCCTGCTGCGCTAGGACAACAAGCTCTCGTAATTCGCTCGGTGCAAATTGTTCATGCGACGCGTGGTACCCAATAACCGTCATGCTATTTCCTCCAACCCGTCACACTTCAATCGTCCACAAAACGCTCCACCGCCCTAGTCGCCCCTGATCCTGTCCGACGAGGCGAGGAAGAATTTCCATCTTCCGAATGCCGATCAGCTCCGCTCCAAACCGCATCTTGTGGCTTCGCGAAATTGTCTGCGGGATGTGACGCAACATGAAAAACTCGGGTTAGCGACCAGTGTCAGAATGGGGGGCCGCCACCAGCTTTGACTCTGGTGAGCCGCGGTGGCGAAGCACGATCGACAGCACGACGAGGACTGCTGTCGACAGGAATTCGGATTGCCAATTTTGGAAGGATTCGAACCACAGCTGCGCCTGGCCGAGATATTCCAGCATGCTGAGCGTGGGCTGACCATGCAGCACAGCGTCTTCATTGGCCGCGGCGGCGCTGTGCATCCAGTGCAACACAAAGGACGCAGCAAACAGCACCAGCAGCGCGATCCCCAATGAATACGAGTACAGAACGGACCATAGTCCACCAGCCCGGACAGGCCAGGGAGCCTCTTTGTCAGCCCGCTTTTGATCGGGGTCTGCGTCTTCGGAATTGGCGCTATCGGGGTCCTTGGATTCCGCCGAGCCCCGCTGGAACAGCATCGCCGTCATGATGACGTAGGCCGACATCTGCAGGAACTCGCTCTCCCAGTTTTCGAACAGAGCCGACTGGAATGAGGATCCGAGCAGGTAACTTACAAGAGTGATCCGTCCGCCGCCGTGTTCGGCAAGGCTCGTATTCTCGTCAATCCAACCCGCCCACCCCATGCCGACGAGGTACAGCAGAAACACGGCGATCAAAGCAAGGGTCAGCCCATTGTCTCGACAAAAGCGCTTCGCCCCATCCATATCTATCCTCCATCGGCGAACCGATGCTGAATGATCGGCCCGCCAAAGCGTTCCCGGCAAACCAAGCCGTAACTTTGGCACGCAACCGGGTCACGTACTCACCGTTATCAGGGCTCCAAAACCAGGAGCAAAACAATGACCACTTCCTCGCACGAGCTCTTCATCACCGGGCTGAAAAATGCCCATGCCATGGAGAACCAGGCTCTTTCAATTATGAAGCCCCAGGTGGCCCGCATTGAGAGCTATCCAGATGTCGGCGCTCGACTGGAGAGCCATATCCGCGAAACGGAGGGACAGATCGCTCGCCTTGAGGCCATTCTCGACAGCTTGGGGGCGGATCGGAACTCGCTGAAGGATATGGCGCTATCGCTGGCCGGCAGCTTCGCTGCTGTGGGCCATACCGCCGCGCCGGATGAAATCCTCAAGAACTCGATGGCTAACTTCGCCTTCGAAAATTTCGAGATCGCGGCTTACAAGTCCCTCATCGCCTTGGCAGAGGCCGGCGGGCACCGCGAAACCATTCCCCAGCTGCAGCGCAATCTCGACGAGGAACTCGCCATGGCGGATTGGCTCGATCAGAATATCGAAGCCGTCACTCTCAAATTCGCCTCCCTGAAAGAGGCCGGAGAAACCGCCAAGAAGTAATGCGTATTAGAGTGCCGGGCGCCAACCGTGCCCGGCCTTTTCCTTGGCTGCCTCCCTCATGTGCACGATGAACCTTCATGGCCGATCAGCGTTGGGCCTGCACGACAACGCGAGGAGACACCCCATGTCGAACAGCAAGCAGGATCGGTCGAAAGTGGCCGGCGGACAGGACTACGAAGTAAAATACGAAGCTGGAAAAACTGGCGCGTCCAAATCTGAAGTGAAAGACGCGGTGAAGTCTGTAGGCAATAGCCGCAGTGCCGTTGAAAAAAGGCTGACCTCGAAATGAGCCGCGAAGGCCGCGAGGGTCTGCCGACAGGTGAGCAGCCAGGCGTCCCCAATGACGTTGCTGACCCGCATCCATCAGCCGAAGAGGACTATGACAAAATTCCTAGTCCAGGCGGAGCGAAGCCACCCAAAGGCACGGACATCGGGCCTAACTCTTACACCCATAATGGAAAGGCGCCGCCGCGCCCTAAAAACAGGGGATCCGGCCCGCAATGATGACCATCCACATTGACGATGAACTGCTGGATGGCCTTGAGCAGTTCATCGCTGATCGAAACGAGCCGCCGCGTGGCAAGATGACCCACGAAGACGCGGTCAATGTGGTGGTCCGGGACTGGCTGATGGGGCAGGGGTACATGCCCCTGCCAAACGATGCCGACACCATCACACCTGCACTGACCGCAGCACGGGTACCAAAGCATGAGCTCTGAAGGCGACCTGCTCAGCGAAGCTCGCGACCGTGGCACGCTGGCAAAGCCGCCAAATAGCAACCGCCCGGCACGTGCCTCTGTACGTTTCACCTGGCGCAGCGCGCACTTCCAGGCCGACGCAGAAATCACGCCGGTCGGACTTTTGGCGATCGGCGGTATGGTTGGTGCAATCCTACTGGCCGTCGCGCCGATCGTAGCTGCCGCGCGGGTGAAGCGATCCAGATAGTCGCCTAAAGCTGATCGTTATGCGGTCCCTTGGTTTCGCCAACCATACGCGCAAGCTCGCCGAACGATGGCACTCCCCCGCCATCTGCCATGTTATTAGCCAGCCTCAACAAGCGAATTGGGAAAGCTACGGCGTCCCGGTTAGAGGGTGACAAATCCTCCGCCACCCTGTCGTCTCCCAATGCCGTCTGTTCTGAAATCGCCAGCACTTTGTCCAGCTCGGCCCTGGAAAGCACCCCCTTGGACACTAGCGCCTGATTGATCCCGGCCATGGCCATAACCAACCCCTCAAGCTGCAGATTTGCAGTGTTCATTCGCTTGCCTCCTTGTTGTGGATGGGGAACGACTTTCGACCGATACCGTTGCCTCGCAACAGGAGGGCTGCAGCATGACGACACCCAATGATCTCAGCGACAAGGCATTGGCGGTGTTCGCCTTTGCGGCCTACCATCAGCTCGAGAGTGGCGACGCGGTCTCTAGCTTGGTCTCGAATGACAAAAACGGCCACAAGGCCGATCCAGCGGCCATTGAAGAACTGGTGCAAGCCGAGCTCGCCACCGAGCACGAAGACCGGCTGCGCCTCACTGATGCTGGCCAGCTTATGCTGTCGCAGATCATCGACCGAATTCGTGGATCATGGGCATGACAGGCTCAAAAATACTGATCGTCGAGGACGAAGCCGACCACGGCGTCGAGCTTAAGCGCATTCTAGAGCGCAACGGCCACACTGTCCTGGGACCAGCTCCCGATTGCTCAAGTGCGCTCGAAATTCTCTGGCGGGAACGCCCGGATTTCGCCTTCGTTGATACCCATCTTGGCTCCGAAACCTGCGAAGCCGTACTAGAGGAATGCGATAATCAGGACGTGCCCGTCATCATCACCACATCCGAAATCACTGGCACACCTGCATTCATCGGCACGCGCGCCAACCTTGGCAAACCGCTGATGGAAGATGTCGTGAACACCGCTGTTCTGCGCCTGTCGGCATAGTTGCAGCATCAAGCTGACATGCGGGCCGGGTCTATTTTCAGGGAGACCACAATTCCCTCTTCGAACCACTCGGTTGAAATCGACCCGCCCAACTGCCCTGTGACGCTGCGGTTCAGTAGCTTGCTGCCGTAGCCTTCGCCCCTGGCGTGCGCTTCCACCGCTGGGCCGCCACGTTCGGTCCAGGTCAAGCTCACCACTTCCTCTTCAGCAACGCCAGATATGTCCAGAGACCCTTTTTCGGCAGAAAGCGCGCCATATTTCAGCGAATTGGTCGCCAGTTCATGGATCACCAACGCCAGAGTAGTCGCCGCCTGTTCGCCGACGCCCATTCTCGGTACCGCAACGCGAATGCGCCCGCTAAAGGCTGCGGTATCGTCGTATGGGGCCAATAGGACGCTTATCAAGTCGCCGAGCAATGCGGCGCGTCCCTGGTGCCCTGGCAATGGCCGCACCACGTCATGAGCTCGACCCAATGCCGCCAGGCGGGCCGTCAGTTCCTCGGCCATTTCCTTCGCCGTGGTAGTGGAGCGGGACGTGAGGTTGGTCAGCCCGGCGGCTATCGCGAGCAAATTCTTCACCCGGTGGCTCATTTCGCCAGCTAGAAGTTCATGACCCTCTTCGGCTTGCTTGCGTCCCGTTACATCAAGAAATACCCCGGCCATTCGGCCGTTATACAATCCCTCATCGCTGCCGACACCACGGGCCGAGACCCATCGAACCTCGTCTCCGAGAAGGATACGGAAGTCGATTTCATAGGCGCCGACCAGTGCGCGTGTCGCATTGAAGGCTTCCCGGACCCGATCTCTGTCTGCGGGATGGATTTTGGCCGACAAATCTTCAAAGTTTACCGTTGAGGCGGACTCGATGCCCCATAGCGCAAAGCCATGCGGGTCCATGGAAAAAGCGTCGCTTTCAACGTTCCATGACCAAAGGGATACGCCAGCGGCATCCAGGGCGCGGCGGAGGTGTTTAGGTTCCCAAAGTGGGTGGGAGTCGTCGAGGAGGGCCATGGATCATCCTGGTAGGAGCGGCAACTTGCACTGTCCCCCGACAAAGCGCGCTGTACTCCTTCTATGACAACAGATCGATCCTGACGCTACCTGCTTTGCATCTCTATTAAGACTTGGTTGCCCTTGTCACCTGCCGGTCAGACCGCCAGTAGTTCGCGCATAGACGCCGTGACCGCCTTGTGCTTGTACGGCTTACTGAAAAACACACTTCCGTCGGGCATGTCGGTGATCTCGACCGCGCGATGGCCTGAGGTCACGATGATCTTCACCGGAGGCCAACGGTCACGAACCGCTGTTGCAAGCTTCAATCCGTCCATCGAACCCGGCATGTCTATGTCCGTGAAGATCAGGCGAATGTCGGGGTGGGCCGCTAAAAGTTCGATTGCGATATCGGCATTGTGCGCTTGGTATATCGTAAAGCCCTCAGCCTCCAGCTGGTCAACGATATCGAGCATGATGAGGGCTTCATCTTCGACGACAAGGACTGAAATACCGGCAGTCATATGCGTCGCTCCTTGGTCATCGATTGCGACACTGGTCCCATAACGTACGGCTGGCCCTATCGATCCACCCGAAGACTTATGTCCACAAACCACTGCTGGGTGGTTAAATACGTTGAATGCAGCCCGGGAACCCGGCGGGTTTCTGCACGTTGTTGCCACACTTACACACTGGAGAGCGTCATGGGCATCATCTGGACAATCATCATCGGTTTCATCGCTGGCATCATCGCCAAATTCATCATGCCTGGCAGTAACGAGCCATCCGGCTTCATCCTGACCACTATCCTCGGCATCGTTGGCGCGTTCGTTGCCTCTTATCTCGGCCAGGCACTTGGCTGGTACGCACCCGGCGAAGGCGCTGGTCTGATCGGCGCTGTTGTAGGCGCAATCATCGTGCTGTTCGTCTGGGGCCTTGTCGCTCGCCGCCGTTAATCCCACGCTTGAGCAAAAGCGAAAACCTGCTCGCTTCACGACGATTAAGCCCGGCTTCCTAGGAAGTCGGGTTTTGCTGCGCGGCAACTAACCCTCGCGGCAAGTTCGGTCCCACGACGCCAGACGCTCACGAGCGGCCGACACCGTTAAGCGGCTCTACCGCGCGTCGCGAACCAGATCGTGTGTCGCGCGCCGCCGCGCTTGCCATTAGCGCGCACGGTAATTTCTTCGGTCTGCATGCCTGATTGATTGAGCCGCTTGGTAAACGGTGCATCGCGCGCCGAAGACCACACCGCCAGATGACCGCCCATTGCCAACGCCAGCTTGGCCGTCGAAATGCCGGATGCGGTATACAGCCGATCATTGCTTGGCCGCGACAGCCCTTCCGGCCCATTATCGACATCGAGCAGGATGGCGTCATACGGCTTGCCGTCGGTGATCGCTGCGCCGACATCGCCTTGATAGAGCGTGACGCGCGGATCATCGAGGCTCGTGCCATGCAGGAACGCCAGTGGCCCACGCGCCCAGGCGATGATCTCAGGCACCAGCTCGGCCACGATGATGCGGCCATCGGCCGGAAAGCTCGCCAGCGCCGCTCGCAGGGTAAACCCCATGCCGAGCCCGCCGATTAATATTTTGGGACTCTTGCGCATGCCGACACGTTCGGCCGATAGCGTCGCCAAGGCTTCTTCCGAGCCGCTCAGTCGGCTGTTCATCAGCCCGTTGCCGCCTGCCATGATGGAGAATTCGGTGCCACGCTGCATCAACTGCAGTTCGCCACCGCCGCCGGGCACCACGGCACGATCCAGTTTTATCCATGGCAACATGCCGGTCTCCTTACGCTCAGGCTATCGGGGCTTCGCTTACGGTTTCTGCCTCGACATGTCGCCTGCAAAATGCGGCGCGCGACGCAACGGCCTCTCCTTCGACGCGCCGTCTTGCTTAATTCTTCCTGACCCTCGCTTGCGCAATTCCCGTTACAGTCAGAACAGCCGCTTCATTGCCTCTTGCTATGATGCCTCGGAGTTTGAGGCTTAATTAATGGTCACCGATAGCGCTTTGCTGTTGCGATTGCAGACGGAAGTTCTGGAAGCGGTTGCCCGTGGAGAGCCGCTTGTGTCCGTTGCCGATCTGCTGTGCCGTCGCGCACAGGTTCTGGCGCCCGACGCAATTTGCTCCATTCTGATGGTCGATGCGGATAACCGCTTGCGGCCGCTCGCAGCGCCGTCATTGCCACTATCCTTCTCAAGCGCCATCGATGGCGTGGACATCGGCGAAAAGGTTTGCTCCTGCGGCACGGCGGCGTTTCGCAACGAAGCGGTGATGGTGACCGATATCGCCACCGACCTTCTGTGGGAGGATTTTCGGAGTCTGGCCGAACCGCTTGGTCTCCGCGCCTGCTGGTCCAGCCCAATCCGCGACCGTGATGGCAAGGTGGTAGCGACCTTCGCCTTCTACTATCGCACTCCCCGTGGCCCCGATGCACTCGAGCGCAGCATCGTCGAGACCTGCGTCCACCTGTGCTCCATTGCGATCGACCACGAAATGGCCCGCGAGCGAAATCATCGCCTGGCCTATTACGACGCGCTGACCGGCCTGCCCAATCGGGGTCGCTTCAACGAATTGCTCGGTCGAGCGATCCGCTTGCAGGAGCCGTTTGGCCTGATGCTGGTCGATATCGACCATCTCAAGCTGATCAACGATACCGTCGGCCACGGCTTCGGCGACATGCTGATCCGCACCGTCGCCGAGCGCTTGGCCAATAGCCATCCATCGCTGACTGCCTGCCGTCTCGGTGGCGACGAATTTGCTATCATCGTGGCCGATTGCCACTCCGACCACGCCCTGCGTGACGCGGCGACCCGTATGCTCAATGCCGTGCGCGGCCTGATCCAGATGGACGACCAGACCGTCGATCCCCACATCACCATCGGCGGCGCGCTCTACGGTCCCGATGGCGACGATGAAGCCTCGCTCAGCCAGAACGCCGATTTTGCGCTTTATCATGCCAAGGAAATCCGTCGTGGCAGCTATGTCCGCTTCACGACCGGCATGCGGACGGCAATGATGGAGCGCGCCACCATGGTGCGCAATGTCGATCAGGCGCTCGCCGACAAACGCATGCTGGTACACTACCAGCCCATCGTCCGGCTCGACACGGCCGAAATCGTCGGCCTAGAAGCCCTGGCACGCATGCGCATGCCCGATGGCCGTATCGCCACCGCGGGCGAGTTCCATGCGGCGCTGGCCGATCCGCGCATTGCCTGGCAGTTGACCGGCCAGATGCTGACCCAGATCTCTGTCGACATCCGGCAGTGGCTCGACCTAGGCATTCCTTTCCAGCATGTCGGCATCAATGTCACCACCGGCGATTTCCAGCGCGGCGACCTCGAACAGCGCATTGTCGAGGCTTTCGAACGGCACGATGTGCCACTCAAGCACATCGTCCTCGAGGTCAACGAGTCGGTTTATATGGCCGGTAGTGACCAGAAGGTGCCCAAGGCGGTCAGCGCCTTGCGCCAGCGCGGCCTACTTGTGGCGCTCGATGATTTCGGCACCGGCTTTGCCTCATTGACCCACCTGCTGAGTTTCCCCGTCGATGTTATCAAGATCGACAAGTCTTTCGTCGACCGCCTCGGCGTCGACCGCGCCAGCGATGTCGTGGTCGGCTCCATCATCGACATCGCCCGCAAGCTCAATATGCGGCTGGTGGCTGAAGGCATTGAATCGGCGTCGCAGGCCAGCATCCTCTCCGAACTCGGCTGCAGCATGGGGCAGGGCTACCTGTTCGCCCGCCCGGGGTCGTTTGCCGATACCACGAATCTGCTGTCGATGTTTGCCCAGCGCAATGATCCCGGCTCTGCGCCTGAAGCAAATAGCGACCAGCCGCGTCGCACGGCGTGATCGTCTGCCCCGTTGCAATTGTCAGCATGCTGGAGCAATCTGGTAAGCATTATCCAGTTGAACCCTGTCATGCAGTTCATTTTGCCGCGCTGACAGGACGGTGACAGGGACGAAGTCTATTGTCCGGGTTATGAACGCAAAGACGTTCCGGATATGACATGGGAGGACTTATGAACAAGCTGCTTTTGGCTGCGCTGATTTCGAGCGCTATCGCTGTTCCCGCTTTTGCTGCCGACTACACTATCATGGCCCCTGCTGCCCCCGGCGGCGGTTGGGATCAGACTGCCCGTTCGATGCAGGAAGCTTTCCAGGCTGAAGGCATTTCGGGCAATGTGCAGGTTACCAACGTTCCCGGCGCCGGTGGCACCATTGGCCTTGCCCAGTTCGTCAATCAGTCGACCGGCAATCCCAATGCACTGATCGTCGGCGGCTATGTGATGGTTGGCGCCGTGCTGACCAACGCGTCGCCTGTGTCGCTTGCCAACGTCACCCCGATCGCCCGCCTCACCGGCGAATCCGACGTCATCGTCGTGCCTGCGGCCTCCGAGCTCAAGACCGTCGATGATCTGGTTGCCAAGCTCAAGGCCGATCCCGGTTCGGTTTCCTGGGCTGGCGGTTCGGCTGGCGGCGTCGATCACATCGCGGCTGGCCTGTTTGCCAAGACCGTTGGCGTCGATCCCACCACCGTCAACTACATCGCCTTCTCCGGTGGCGGCGAAGCGCTGGCAGCCGTACTCGGCGGTCAGGTGACCGTTGGCATTTCAGGACTCGGCGAATTCGACGCCCAGATCAAGTCGGGCGACCTGCGCGCTCTGGCCACCACGGGTTCCGCCCGTCTCGAAGGTTCGGACATTCCGACCCTCGGTGAAGCCGGTGTTGCTCTCGTCGTCGAAAACTGGCGCATGGTTGCTGCCGCTCCCGGCATCACCGACGAGCAGAAGACCGCAATCAGCGCCGACGTCGAAAAGCTGGTGACCTCAGCGACCTGGAAGCAGACGCTGGAAACTAAGGGCTGGCAGGACATGTATCTGTCCGGCGCCGATTTCGACACGCAGCTTGCCGCTGATATCGATGCGACTTCGGCTATCCTGAAAGACATTGGCCTGGTGCAATGAGTCTAGGCGAACCAAACCTTTCGCGCCGCCCTGATAGGGCGGCGCTTTTCATAGCACTGGCGCTGGCTGTGATCGCCGGCGTCATCGTCTGGCAGACCTCGATGATGCGGGTGCCGCCTATCCAGGCCAAGGTCGGCCCTCAGGTGTTCCCATACGTGATCGCCGGTGGCCTGTTCCTGCTGTCGATTGGCACAGCACTCTCGGCCTGGCGCGGCCAGTTCCCGTCCCGCGAAAAAGACAATTACGGTCCGATGCTGTGGATCATCGGCGGACTGGTCGGTCAGATGCTGTTGCTCGGCTGGGCCGGCTTCTCTATTGGTACGGCTGTGCTGTTCGCCTTCACGGCTAAGGCTTTCGGTCGTGGTCCGCTATGGCAGACCATTCCCATTGGCTTCGTACTGGCCTTCGTCATCTGGTTTATCTTCTCGCGTGGCCTGCAGCTTTCGCTGCCCATGGGCCCGATAGAGCGCCTCATCCCCTGATCGAAAGACGCATGTAATGGACACCTTCGGTCTTTTGGCGAATGGTCTGCTCGCCGCGCTGCAGTGGCAGAACCTGCTCTATGCGCTGCTCGGCGTTACCCTGGGCACCGCCGTCGGCGTGCTGCCGGGCATCGGGCCGGCGCTGACCGTGGCTCTGCTGTTGCCCGTCACTTATCGGCTCGATCCCACCGGCTCGCTGATCATGTTTGCCGGCATCTATTACGGCGGCATGTATGGCGGTTCGACCACCTCCATCCTGCTCAACACGCCCGGCGAAAGCGCCTCCATCGTCACCGCGCTCGAGGGCAACAAGATGGCCCGCAAGGGCAGGGGCGGTCCGGCACTGGCCACCGCCGCCATCGGCTCCTTCGTCGCTGGCCTGATCGCCACCATTGCCCTCGCTTTCCTCGCCCCCTGGGTCGTTAAGGTCGCGTTGTCCTTCGGCCCGGCTGACTATTTCGCACTGATGGTGCTGGCCTTCATCACCGTCTCGGCCGCGTTCGGCGATAGCCCGCTCCGCGGCGTCACCGCCTTGTTCATCGGCCTGGGTCTAGGCGTGATCGGCATTGACTTGCAGACCGGTCAAGCGCGTCTGGCGTTTGGCATCCCCGATCTGCTCGACGGTATCGAGGTGACAACACTGGCCGTGGCCCTGTTCGCCATCGGCGAAACCCTCTCCATCGCTTCGTCGCGTACGCAGATGAAGGAAGAAGTCCTTGCCGTTAAAGGCTCGGTCTGGATGACCCTCGAGGATTGGAAACGCTCATGGGGCCCGTGGCTGCGCGGTACCCTGATCGGCTTCCCGATTGGCGCCATGCCTGCTGGTGGCGCCGAGATAGGCACGTTCTTTTCCTATGCCGCCGAGCGCCGTCTGTCCAAGCACCCGGAAGAATTCGGCCACGGTGCCATCGAAGGCGTCGCCGGTCCCGAAGCCGCTAACAATGCCTCTGCCGCCGGTACGCTGGTGCCTCTGCTGACCTTGGGACTGCCCACCTCCGCAACCGCCGCCATCATGCTGGCTGGTTTCCAGCAGTTCGGCCTGCAGCCCGGCCCGCTGCTGTTCGCTAATAACGCGCCGCTGGTCTGGTCGCTCATCGCCAGCCTCTTGGTCGCCAATTTTATGCTGTTGGTGCTCAACCTGCCGCTGATCGGCCTCTGGGTGAAACTGCTGACCGTGCCGAAGCCATGGCTCTACGCCGGCATCCTGTCCTTTGCCACGCTGGGAACCCTGGGTGCCAACGGCGCCATGTCCGGCCGGCTTGGACCCATCCCGTTCTCGTTCGAACTGCTGATCCTGTTGGCCTTCGGCATCCTTGGCTACGGCCTGCGCCGCTTCGGCTACCCAATCGCGCCCGTGGTCATCGGACTGATTTTGGGCCCACTATCCGAGCAGCAGTTGCGCCGGGCACTCGCCATCAGCCAGGGCGATCCAATGGTGCTGATCCACTCCCCCATTGCCATCACGCTCTATATCGTGGCCGCCGCCGCCGTCCTCATCCCGCTCTATTTCCGCATCCGCGGCAAGGGCGCGGTCTTGTCCCAGATGGCGAGCGACGAGGACTAACCCCGCCAATCTGTGGACGCAGAAAAGCAAAAGCCCGGACGCGCTTTTACAGCGCATCCGGGCTTTTTCACATCAATCGACTACTCGGCGCTGCGCCCACAGGGAGGAAAGCGCGACGCCTTGAATATGGCTTAGAGCCGGCCGATCGAACGGAAAGCGGCGGCATCGATCCCGAGGGCCTCGAGGTGCTTGGCCTTTGGAGCGCGCCCACCTTCAACCGCGTTGGACACAGCAGCAGCGCTGCCGAAGACTTCAACGAAGGTGTTCAGGGTCGCAAAGAATGATTTGCGGGGGGTGCTCATCTGCCAGTTCCTGTAAAGACCCAACCGAATTGCCGGGTCGCTTTCATGACTAGACAGATGGGCTCATTGGGTCCGTTCTGGTAGGGCCGAAAGGGCACGACAGCTATGCGGTGGATGCAATTAGGTAGGTGGTGTGCGCCAGAAGCCACCAAAACTTAGCAAATTCATGCGACTTACGTATCATCCATGCGCTCATAGCATGGCTGCAAGGTGTGGGAAGCGAGCAAGAATGCACCCACCTAACCTCCCCTCAAAAGGGGGAGGAATCTGGCTGGTGCTTGAGCTGAGATATTACCCAAAGCCCGATAGAGTTCCTCCCCCTCATCAGGGGGAGGCTAGGTGGGGGTACCCCAACAAGGACTCTTCCATCCCCCCTACGGCTTCGGTGAAACAATCTCGCCCCAGCTATCCAAAAACCGCTTCCGCCGCTGTTGATCCAGCGACACCATCAGCGCCGGCCCCAAGGGTATCGGCTGCAGCACCCCGCGCCCGCGTGCCGAGATCGCCTCGCTGGTCCACTCGCCAACCGTGCCATTCACCACCGACCCCAGCGCCGTCGGGCCCGCCGCAATCGCCTGTCCCGGCGGCGACAGCGCAAAATCCACAAACGCCTTGCCCAACTCGGGGTAGGGCGCATCGCGCGGGATCAGCATCGAGCGCGTCAGCACCAGCACATAATCATCCGGCACCACGATTTCGATATTGGCCCCTGCCGCCTTGCGCGCAAATGCATACGACCCCAGCACATTATACCCCAGCGCCAGCGACCCATCCGCCACGCCATTCAAAATTGCCGGGCTCGACCCCGAGAACTGAGCATCGACGCGCCCGAACGCCGCCGCCAGCCGCCAGAAGTTCGACGAAATCACTTGGTCCTGCGACGCCAGCAGATAACCCACGCCTGATAACGCAATGTCATATGTCGCAATCGCGCCGCGGAACCGCTCGGTCTGCGTCTCCAGCATTTCCGCCAGCGTCAAATGCGTCCGCGGCGCTTCCTCGGCCGACATCCGGTCCGGATTATAGATGATCACCGCCGGCTCGAAGGTGAAGCCAAACACCTCGTTGCGCCAATGCGCCCACTCCGGCAGCCCACCGAGATAGGGGCTGTCATAGGCTAGCGCGTAGCCGTCATTGGCCAGCTTGATCTGAAGGTCCGACGCCGAACTCACCAGCAGGTCTGGCCTCGGCACCATGTCGCCCGCCAGGTAGCGATCATACAGCGGTCGCGAATCCGTCTCCTCGTAGATCACCGTCACATCCGGTCGCACCACCTGAAACCCGGCAATAAACTGCGCAAACAGCGGCGTGTCGGTCACCCCGACGATGGTCAGCACCGTGTCGCTGCTGCCATTCGGCGCCGGATAGCTTGTCGACGCCGCCTGGATATCCTGCGACCCAGCCAGCAACAGGCACAACACCAGCGCCGACAGCGAACCCAGCGCCCGCCGCAACTGCTCCACCTTGGCCGTTCGTCCCATCAGCGGCAGATCGATCTCCACCACCAGCCCGCCGCCGTCCCGATCCTTCAGCCTCAGTGCCCCGCGATGCGCTTCCGCCACCCGCTTGACGATCGACAGTCCCAACCCCGAACCAATCCTCGAACTACTGCTCGCCCCACGCTTGAATCGCTCCAACACCATCAGCTTCTCCGCCTCGGCAATGCCTGGTCCCCTGTCGCTCACCGCCATGATCACCACGCCGTCCGTGACCACACCGCTGATCTCAACCAGCCCATCCGAATACACCAGCGCATTGTCCACCACGTTCCGCACCATCTCCCGCAGCGCCACCCTATCGCCACGGATCTGCGCTTCGCTCACGGCGTCCGGCAATTCCACCACTAGCCGCCCCGCCTGGTCCGGATCCAGCCGCTGCCG
>JAQGKG010000076.1 GCA_028290245.1 Devosia sp.
CCACCCGCATGAGTTTTAGGCGGCTTCGATGACGCTGGATATGGGCAATACCGACAAGCTGGCCGAATTCCGCAGCGAAGCCAAACGCCATAATATCGAGCTCGTAGCGCCCTGCGTGAACACCTCCCAAGTGGTGTTCTCGGTCAAGGACAAGCGCATTCTCTATGGCCTTTGCGCCGTTAAGGGCGTCGGGCGGCAGGTTGCCGAGCATATCGTCGAAGCCCGCGGTAACACGCCGTTCAAGGACTTGGGCGATTTCGCCCGCCGGGTCGATCCGGGCATCCTCTCCAAGCGGACGTTGGAAACACTGGCCAATGCCGGGGCCTTCGACGCAATCGTCGAGCGTCGCGAGGTGGCGTTCGCCGCCATTGAAGCAGTGATGGGCATGGCGCAGTCGCTGACCCACGAGCGCAATGAGGGTCAGTGGAATATGTTCGACGCGGGCGAGCCCGAACCGGTTCGCCTGCCGGCCGGTGTTCCGGCATGGAGCACCACCGAACGCGCCGACCGCGAACTGTCGGCCATCGGCTTCCATCTCTCGGCCCATCCGCTCGATGCCTACGCCGATATGTTTGAAAAGCTGCGGGTGCAACGCTGGAGCGATTTCGAGCGGGCGGTCAAGGACGGAGCCGGGGCAGGGCGGCTTGCCGGTACGATCAGCGGGCGGCAGGACCGGCGGACCAAGAAGGGTACGCCGATGATGATCCTGACCTTAAGCGACCAGAGCGGCAGCTTCGAAATCATCGCCTTTTCCGAACAGATCAACGAGTTCGGTGCCCTGCTGCAGCCGGGCAAGTCTGTGATCCTGCAAGTCGGCGCCGACGAACGCGCCGAAGGCATCAGCCTGCGCCTGCTGTCAGCCCAGACCCTTGATGGCATTGAAGACAAAATAGACCGCCGCCTGACGGTGTTCGCTGCCGACGCCAAGGCGCTCGGCTCCATCTCGGCACAGCTCAAACGCGGCGGCGAGGGCAGCGTCAACTTCGTCGTTATCCGCGACGGCGGAGCCCGCGAATACGAGATCGAACTCCCCGGCAGCTACCGCCTCACCGCGGAAGTCGCCGGCGGCATCAAGGCCCTCGAAGGCGTGACGGACGTGCGGTTCCACTAAAAAGCGCGGGGGAGGCGAGCTTTTGCCCTTCCTCCCTCGCTTCGGGGGCTTTCACCCCTTGGCCCCACGAACTAGCGCGGGTCCGTGATAGGGGAATGCACCGACGGATGCCGCGTTCCTTGACGGCTGCGTGAACAGCGCTAGCGCTTTAGTGTGGGGTGTTGTCGTTGCGCGCTGTTGGAGTCGCGAAAAGCTGGGCATGACGAACACGGATGATCGTGGTGCGGAGCAGTTCGAGCGAGAATGGCTTGGCGAGGAAATCGCGACCGCGGTGCCGCACCGGCAGGATATTGGTGTGATGACCGCTGGAGAATACGAAGGGTATGCCTGCATCATCAAGCGCATCGGCGATGGTGAAATCTGGACCCGAATGGGTCAGGGAGCAGTCCACCAGCGCCAGTTGTGGCTTGAACTTCTCGATCGCCGCCAGACCGTCGGAAATTGACGCTACCGTCTGGAAGGTGCGGCAGCCCATTTCTTCTGCAAGGTCTTCGACCAAGATGGCAATCAGGGCCTCGTCCTCCACGATCAGGAGGCGAACGTCGGATAGTGGGGCCGCAGGGTCCAGCACGTGACGCTCCTTCTACGGAAGAGCGATCAAGTTTCTCTCAATCGGCAGCGCCCGGAACAAATGGCCATCGATACCCAAGGCTCTGCGCCCTTTGCATGTCGATAGCAAGAATATACCGTGCGCAGTGAACTCCAATGCCGGGCAATCCTTGCCTTCGCGGAAGTAATCCCCTATATCGCCCCTGCGTTCGACTGCGTGTCGACGCGATTTCACACACGAGGCAGGCTTTTCGAGCAATCGAAAATCCATCCGGTGACGGGAGACCGTCGCAAGGCCTCGTGGCGGCATCAACCGGTAAAACAGGAGCAGCCATCATGGCACTGCCCGAATTTTCTATGCGTCAACTGCTTGAAGCAGGCGTTCACTTTGGTCACCAGAAGCACCGCTGGAACCCCAAGATGGAGCGCTACATTTTCGGCGTTCGCAACGACATCCATATTCTCGATCTGAGCCAGACCGTGCCGGCCCTGAGCCGCGCGCTGCAGCTGATCTCGGACACCGTCGCTGACGGCGGCCGCCTGCTGTTCGTTGGTACCAAGCGCCAGGCCGCTCCTCTGGTTGCCGAGGCTGCCAAGCAGTCGGCCCAGTATTTCGTGAACTCCCGCTGGCTCGGCGGTACGCTGACCAACTGGCAGACAATTTCGAAGTCGATCTCGCGCCTGCGTGAACTCGAATCGATGAGCGAAGACGATCTTGGTCTGCGCACCAAGAAGGAGCGCCTGATGATGAGCCGCGAGCAGGAACGCCTTGAGCGTGACCTCGGCGGCATTAAGGACATGGGCAACCTGCCTTCGCTCCTGTTCGTCATCGACACCAACAAGGAAGCCAACGCGATCAAGGAAGCCCGTCGCCTGGGCATTCCGGTCATCGCCATCGTCGACACCAATTGCGATCCCGACACCGTCGATTTCGCAATTCCCGGCAACGACGACGCGTCGCGCGCTCTCGAGCTGTATGTTTCGCTGGTCTCCAAGGCTGCGATCGACGGCATCCGTCGCTCGTCGTCGGCTCTTGGTGCCGACGTCGGTGCATCCGAGCAGGCTCCGGCTGAAGATCTGCCGGAAGAGGCTCCGGCCGCTCCGGTCGAAGCTGCTCCCGCTGCTGCTGAAGCACCCGTCGCCAACTAAGCTCGTTTCTCGAGCTTCGTACTGATTTGAACCAATGCGGCCCCTGTAATGGGGCCGCCAAGAGGTGAGCCCATGGAAATCTCTGCAGGAATGGTCAAGCAGCTCCGCGACTCGACTGGCGTCGGGATGATGGACTGCAAGAAGGCTCTGTCCGAAACCAACGGCGACATGGAAGCCGCAGTCGATTGGCTGCGCACCCGTGGTCTTGCCAAGGCCGCCAAGAAGGCAGACCGCGTTGCCGCTGAAGGCCTCGTCGGCGTTGCCACCGCCGGCACCAAGGCTTCGGTTGTCGAAGTGAACTCGGAAACCGATTTCGTTGCGCGCAACGATCAGTTCCAGACCATCGTCAGCAACATTGCCAAGCTGTCGCTCGATGCCGACGGCGATGTCGTCAAGCTGGGTGAAATGCCCTTCCCAGGTTCGGGCCACTCGGTTTCCGCCGAGCTGACCGAAGCTATCGCCAAGATTGGCGAGAACATGAGCCTGCGCCGCACCGAGACTGTGACGGTCTCCGATGGCGTCGTCGAAAGCTATGTCCACAATGCCGTCAAGGCTGGCCTGGGCAAGATCGGCATTCTCGTTGCCCTCGAGTCGACCGGTGACAAGGCTGCGCTATCGGCTCTCGGCAAGCAGTTGGCGATGCACATTGCAGCAACCAACCCGCTGTCGATCGATCCAGATGACCTCGACCCGGCAGTGGTTGCTCGCGAACGCGCGATCATCCTGGAGCAGGTCAAGGAATCCGGAAAGTCGGCCGAGATCGCTGAAAAGATGGTCGACGGCCGCATGCGCAAGTACTTCGAAGAAGTCACGCTGCTGGCACAGACGTTCGTGATCGATGGCGAGACCAAGGTCCGCGATGTGATCAAGAACGCCGAGAAGGACGCAGGCGCTCCGATCAAGCTGATCCGCTTCGTGCGCTATGCGCTCGGCGAAGGCATCGTGAAGGTCGAGACCGACTTCGCTGCTGAAGTTGCCGCTACTGCCGGCATCAAGAAGTAATAGCATTTCGTATTTGCGAGCGGGCCCACGGGCCCGTCCGCTGCTCTCCCGCCCCCACAGCACTTTCAGCAAAAGTGGACACCGGTTTTGCGGTTCGAAAGCGCGACTTTCGGCGCCTTGATTTGGCCGGGATCGAGCGCAAAACCCTGCAGTAGTTTAATTCGAGTGGTGTGACGCCTTCTGTTGAAGGCGGTTTTGCCATAGGGTCTGCCGGGTGTTTCCGGATTCGGGACCCCGTAGTATCTTGTTCAGCAAAGGGGTTTGCCGATGGCGCCTGCCTACAAACGCATTCTCCTCAAGGTCTCGGGCGAAGCGCTGGCAGGGGACAACTCCTTCGGGATTGAGCCGGCTTTCCTGCAGGGTATAGCCAAGCAGATCGCCGATGTCGCCAATACCGGCGTGCAGATCGCCATCGTGGTTGGCGGCGGCAATATTTTCCGCGGCATGGCCGGCGCTGCCGAGGGCACCGACCGCGTTACCGCCGACCTAATGGGCATGTTGGGCACCATGATTAATGCCCTCGCCCTGTCCAACGCCATTTCCCGCCAGGGCGCCAAGTGCAAGCCCTATAGCGCCGCGTCGATGCCATCTGTAGCCGACACTTTCACCGCCCGCGACGCCAAGATGGCGCTGGAAGACGGGTTCGTGGTCGTGCTGGGCGGCGGCACCGGCAATCCATTTTTTACCACCGATACCGCCTCGACCTTGCGGGCGATCGAGCTGGAATGCGACGTTGTGCTTAAGGGCACCAAGGTCGATGGGGTCTATTCCGAGGACCCCATGAAAAATCCAAATGCCACACGCTATGAGTTCGTCAGCTATGATGAAGTCATCGGCAAGAATCTGCGCGTGATGGACACAGCGGCATTTGCGCTTGCCCGCGACAACTCGATGCCGATAATCGTATATGCGCTTGATGACGCGGCCGGCCTGTCCGGCGTCCTGGCTGGCTCCAGTCGGTTCACTCGCGTCGGCAAGCAAAACTAGCCTAGAAGGACGTTTGACCATGGCCTATGATCTCGCAGACATCAAAACCCGCATGCAGAAGTCCATCACGTCGCTACGTGAAGAACTGGCTGGCCTGCGGACCGGCCGCGCGAGTGCAAGTCTGTTGGAGCCTGTGAGCGTTGAAGCCTATGGTTCGCGCACGCCGCTGAGCCAGCTCGCCACGGTTACCGTACCGGAGCCGCGCATGTTGAGCGTGCAGGTTTGGGATCGTTCACTGGCCATGGCTGTGGAAAAGGCCATTCGCGATAGCGGTTTGGGTCTTAACCCGATCGGCGAGGGCCAGGTCATTCGCGTGCCGTTGCCCGAGCTCAACGAGCAGCGTCGCAAGGAATTGGCCAAGGTTGCGCATAACTATGCCGAGGCCGCCCGGGTCGCCGTACGTCACATTCGTCGCGACGGCATGGATGCCCTCAAGAAGGCCGAGAAGGATAGCGTTTTGAGCCAGGATGATGCCCGTGTGCAGGCCGATCTGGTGCAGAAGGCAACCGACGCATCGGTGTCCGAAATCGATCAGGTCGTCGCCGCCAAGGAAGCTGAAATCCTGCAGGTCTAAGTCGGCTGCGCTGCGCCAGGAGGGCGTAGATGTCCATTGATCCAGTCATGAACGTTGACGTAGCGCAGCGCCCGCGCTTGCGCATTCCGACGCATCTTGGCGTGATTATGGATGGCAATGGGCGCTGGGCGAAGGCACGCGGCAAGCGCCGCACCGAGGGCCATATCGAGGGCGTCAAGTCGCTGCGCAACCTCGTCGAATACTGCATCAACTATGGTGTGGGGTATGTGACGGTGTTCAGCTTTTCGTCCGAGAACTGGGCCCGCCCGAAGGATGAGATTTCCTTCATCTTCAATCTTTTGCGCCGTTTTGTTGCGTCGGACCTGCAAAAACTGATCCGCAACAATGTGCGGGTGCGCATTATCGGAAGTCGCGACGGGCTTGAACCCAGCCTGATCCGCCTGATCGACGACGTGGAAGCCAAGACAGCAGCCAATTCTGGGCTCGTGCTGGTCGTTGCATTCAACTATGGCGGCAAAGCCGAGATCGCCGACGCGGCCCGCCATCTGGCGCGCGAAGTCGCCGCCGGTCGACTGTCTCCCGAGGATATTACCGAAGAGCTGATTTCCGCATCGCTTTATACCGCTGGCCTGCCAGACCCCGAACTGATCATTCGCACTAGCGGTGAGCAGCGCATTTCCAATTTCCTGCTCTGGCAGTCCGCCTACGCGGAATTTGTTGTCCTTGAAGAAAACTGGCCAGATTTCAATGAGGCCAGCTTCGTCAAGGTGCTTGAGACATTCGCGCAGCGCGACAGGCGCTTTGGCGGTATCGAGGCGGCACAATCTTGACTGATCCGAGCCAACCCGCTCCAGACACTAACCCAATCCGCCGCCGAAGCTGGGCCGATCTCGGGCCCCGGCTGCTATCCGCCGCCGTCCTGGTCGCGCTGACCGCCAGCACGCTGTATATCGGCGGCGTCGTATTCGCCGTCGTGGTGGGGGCTATCTTTGCGCTCGCCTATCGCGAGTGGGAAACCATGGTAACGCGAGCGCCGCTAACCGCGGGTGGCTGGCTGCTGATCGGGCTAGTGGCGCTATCAGGCGTGATGTATCCCTTTGTCGGACCGCAAGGGACGATAGCGGTCATTGCTGTCGCTGCAGTCATTGCCCTCGGCATGCGCGGTGAGGCAGCGCTGTGGCGTGTTATCGGCCTCGTCATCTATGGCGCAATCATCATTGCAGCGCTGGCCATGCGTGGTGACACGATGGCCGGTGTCTGGGCAGGCGTCTATCTGGGCACAGTAGTTTGGATGACCGATTCCGCCGCCTTCTTTACCGGTCGCCAGATCGGTGGCGAAAAGCTCGCGCCGGACATTTCACCATCCAAGACCTGGTCTGGTGCGGCCGGTGGCTTGGCGCTCGGCACGGCTTCCGGACTTGTGGTGTGGGTTCTGGTGACGGATTCGCCATGGTGGATCGGCCTGTTGCTGGCCGCGACGATCAGCGTGCTTGGCCAGCTTGGCGATCTTAGCGAGAGTGCGGTGAAGCGGCATTTCCGCATCAAGGATAGCGGCGACCTGATCCCCGGCCATGGCGGCCTGATGGATCGGCTCGACAGCCTCACATTCGGCATTTTGCTGGTGCTGCTGGTGGGTGCGCTGCACGCGGGATTTGGCTCGGTAGCCGAAGGCCTGCTTTATTGGTAGCCGTTATTGGCTCCGGTTGAAGGACGACAATGCCTGATTACCTGCTCTGGATAAATGTTTTCTGGATACTCGCGATTGTCGTCTTTGTGCACGAGATGGGCCACTACCTCGTGGCTCGATGGAATGGCGTAGCCATTGATGCGTTTTCGATCGGTTTTGGACCAGAGCTGATCGGGTGGAATGACAAGCAAGGCACGCGCTGGAAAATTTCGGCGATTCCGCTGGGTGGTTATGTTCGGTTCGCTGGAGACATGAATGTCGCCAGCGTTCCTGACCCGGACGCACTTGCGAATGCAGATCCGAGTGTTGCTCCACACTTGTTTGCCAACAAGAACGTCTGGCGGCGGATATCGGTTGTTGCCGCAGGGCCGCTAGCCAATGTGTTGCTTACGTTCTTGGTCCTCTATGCGCTGCTGCTGGGATACGGTCGTTATACCGTTCCCCCTATAGTTGGTGAGGTTATCGTCGGCTCGGTGGCTGAGGCAAGATC
>JAQGKG010000096.1 GCA_028290245.1 Devosia sp.
AGGCAGGCGTCCGGGCCGACAAGGGTTTCACCGATGGCCGCTGACATTTTCACCTCGCTCGACTGGTCCGAGCCGCCCAAGGACATGAGCAAGCCGCTCCAGGCCCTGTGGTGGCTCAAGAAGGGCAGCCTGCGCGTTGGCCCCGAATGGGAGCAGGCGCACACTATCGTCCAGTCCATGGAAGGCGTTGCCGCCTTTGACTGGGTCCATGCGCTGATGCACTGGATCGAAGCCGACATGGGCAATGCGGATTATTGGTATCGCCGGGCTGGCAAGCGCCGCGCGACTGCCAGCGTTGCCAATGAGTGGGAACATATTGCCGCGGCACTGAGCGAAGTGACCAAGCACTAGGGCAAGTTAGACTGCCCGGGTGAAATACCCGCGCAGGATCAACACGCCCGCCACCATGTACCAGAGCGTGTGTGGCCAGGCGGCGAGGCGCTCCATGATGCCGCGGCCGAGACCGAGATAGATTTCCAGGGCGTAGAGCACGAAGGCGACCAGCGTAATTGCGCCGGTGGCCAGTGTGTAGATGGCGAAGCCCCGATGGCTGCGCCACAATACGCCTGCCATGGCCAGCATGCCGAAGCCCGCGACGAACAGCGCCAGCAGGGCACCCAGCATGTGCATGGGCAGCGAGACGTCGAGCGGGAACAGGCCGACAAGGATGCTGCCAGCGCCGCCCCCGATGGCGAGGATCCAGAGCGCGGCCGTGGTCAGGCCGCTTTTCGGCCACAGCGTGCGGGTGAACCATACGCCGAGCACCACCAGCGCGCCATTGATCGCCATGCCGGCATTGAACACCAGGCTGAGCGGCGAACAGACCAGACCGAGGGCGTTTGGATCGACGCCGCTGCAGGCCGAAACACCGAGCAGGCTGATGTCCATATTGGCCAGCGAATAACCGGGGAAGGCGGCCTGGGCGATAGCCTGGGCAATGAAGAACTCAACGGTCAGCAGCCAGAAAATGGCGCCAAGACGAATCTGGCTGGTCATGGTGTTTTCCCTGCGATCACAGCAGTGGGGGAGGACGCAGGGAATTTGTCAAATCACGGCTGGCATCGGCCAAGTGGGCGGATACGCGAGCCGGGCGGTTGAAATCGCGCCGCAGTGGGTGCAAACCAGCAGCAAGACGAAACGCCAGACGGGATGCCGAAGTGACCGACACCAAATTGCCTGACGCCTGTGAAACCAAAGATGACGTACGCGCCCAGATCGATCGCGTGGACCACGCGTTACTGGCGCTGTTTGCCGAGCGGCACGCCTATGTGACGCGGATGGCGCAGATCAAGACCGATCCGCATGAGGCGCGCGACCCGGTGCGGATCGAAGCGGTCATCGCCAAGGTCCGCGACCGCAGTTTGGCTCTTGATCTTGATGAGGATCAGGCCGAACTTGTGTGGCGGACCCTGATCGACTGGAACATCAACTACGAGAAGGGCATTATCGCGGCGCGGCGCCGCAGCTAATCGTCGGCAGGAGGCCACCATGCACGGCATCAGTATTCGCAAGGCGGAAAAGTCCGACGCAATCCGCTTGGCCGAGATTGCCTATCGCGCCTGGGAGGCGGGGATTTACCCGCTGCTGACCAAGCAGCCGGGCATGCGGCAGGCCGAGCAGCGTCGCCTTTCGCAGGCGGTGGCTGAAACGCTCAGCCGCATTATCGTCGCCGAGCTGGATGGCGTTGTGGTCGCCTGGTGTTCGCGCTCGACACGGCGGGCCTATATTCCCTTCCTCTTCGTCATGCCGGAACTGCAAAGCCGGGGCATCGGCTCCATGCTGCTGCGGCGGATGGAGAGCATGCTGGAGCTGGAAGGCGCCGAACGGGTGCAGCTCGAGACCCCGGCCGACAATGTGCGGGCGGTGCGGTTTTACGAAAAGCAGGGCTATCGGATTTTGGCTTTGCGGCCGGATGGACGCGCGGCGCACGAGCCGTTCATGAGCGTACATCTGGAGAAGCGCCTGGCGCCGTTTTATGGCGAGATCGACGACGAGGATTGAGGGGAAAGTCCTTAGCAAGCAGGGATACCCCCACCTGCCATTCGGGCGTAGCCCTCATGGCCTTCCCAACTAAAATTACGCCGCTGGCGTGATTTTGCCTGCGGTCGGTTCGAAGTCCCCCTGATGAGGGAAGGAACTCTGCCGGCGTTAGACGCAAATCGAGTTTCAAACTGGATTGGCTCCTCCCCCTTCTCAGGGAGAGGTTGGGTGGGGGTATTCTTCCTTGCTAGACAGCCCGGTTTGCAGGCCGTGGGTTGCAACGCCGGGGCAACACCAGTAATCACTTAATCAACTTTCGCCTTGCCTCGCAGGACCGCACAATTGACCCTTATCGATACCCGCACACCCAATCCCAAGAGCTTCATTTCCGGCTCGACCGGCGACTGGGAGGTCGTCATCGGCATGGAAGTGCATGCGCAGGTGACCAGCGAGAGCAAGCTGTTCTCGGGCTCGTCGACGCAGTTCGGCAATCCGCCCAATTCCAACGTCAGCTTCGTGGACGCAGCCATGCCGGGCATGCTGCCGACCATCAACGAAGAATGCGTGCGGCAGGCGGTGCGGACCGGGCTTGGGCTCAAGGCCGCGATCAACAAGCGTAGTGTGTTCGACCGTAAGAATTATTTCTATCCGGACCTGCCGCAGGGCTACCAGATCAGTCAGTTCAAGGACCCGATCGTCGGCGAGGGCGTGGTTTATCTCGATATGCCCGATGGCCAGATCGAGATCGGCGTCGAGCGGCTGCATCTGGAGCAGGACGCTGGCAAGTCGATCCATGACCAGCACCCCAGCATGAGCTATGT
>JAQGKG010000103.1 GCA_028290245.1 Devosia sp.
ACCTTGCCCTTGTTAAGCACGACGATGCGTGTCGCCATGGTCATGGCTTCGACCTGGTCGTGGGTCACGTAGACAATGGTGGGTCGCAGTTCCTGATGCAGCTTCTGCAACTCGGCGCGCATATGGACGCGCAACGCAGCATCGATATTGGACAGCGGCACGTCGAACAGGATGACGCGGGGCCGTTTGATGATGGCACGGCCGATTGCGACGCGCTGGCGTTGCCCACCAGATAGCTCCGCCGGACGGCGATCGAGAAGTTCGGACAATTGCAGCAGTTCGGAAACCCGGCCAACCTCGCGAGCAATCTCGGGCTTGGGTACCTTCTTGAGATCGAGCGAAAAGCCGATGTTTTGTGCCACAGTCATATGCGGATAAAGCGCATATGACTGGAACACCATGGCGATGCCGCGCTGGTCGGGCGGTACGTCGTTGATGCGCTGGCCGTTGAGCACCAGGTCGCCGCCGTCGATGGTCTCGAGCCCCGCGATCATGCGCAGCAACGTCGACTTGCCGCAGCCACTGGGCCCGACGAAGACGGCAAATTCGCCGTCGTCCACGCTGATGTCGACGCCCTGGATGACATTGACCGCGCCGAAGTTCTTGCGCACGCCGGAGAGTTGAATCATGGGAGTGGTCATTGCTTAGCCTTTGACGCCGCCGGAGAAGGTCTGCACCAGGAACCGTCGCGCGAAGCTGAAGGCGATGACGGCGGGAATGAGATAAATCGTGGCGATTGCCGCCAGCAGGCCGTAGTCGATTTCGTTGACGCGCAGGAACGCGCGGAACAGGCCGATCGGCAGGGTCTGCAGTTCAGGCGACGACAGCAGGATCAGCGGCAGCAGGAAATCGCCCCAAGCCGACATGAAGGTGAAAAGGCCAGCGGCGGCGAGCCCGGGCAGCGCCAGCGGGATCAGCACACGACGGATGCGCTGCACCAGGGTTGCCCCGTCGAGAATCGCGGCTTCCTCGTAGTCTTTCGGCACGCCGTCGAAGAACACTTTCATGATCCACAGCGCCAGTGGCAGTTGGCCGGTCGCCAGCACGACGATGAGCCCGAGGTAGCCGTCGATGAAGCCAAAGACCTGCATGACGCTGCGATAATTGTCACCGACAAAGGGACGTAGCAGTGAGCCCATGCCGTTGTTGGCAGTGAGCAGAATCTTGTAGAGCGGCACCAGCAGCGCTGTGGACGGCAGCACACGGATCAGCAGGATGGCATAGAGGAACGGCTGCTTCCACCAGGCTCGCGAGCGCGACAGCGCATAGCCGCCCAGCCCCGAAATGATCACCACGATGATGGTCGCGCTGAGCACGGTGAACAGTGAATTTGCGAACCAGCGGACACCATTTTCTTCGGCGAACAGCTTGATGTAATGGTCGAAAGTGATGCTGTCGGGCCATTTGAGGAACAGCTGGGCATTGCTGTCGAGAGACGCCAGTACCATCCAGACAAACGGCAGCAGGCAAAAGATCGAGATGACGATCAGGGTGACATACGCGAGGAACGTGTAGGCGCCGGAGCGCTTGAGGGGGACGCCGGCCATCAGACATTCACCTTGAGCGAACGGACATACGTGATGCCAAGCACCAGCGAGACCAGCAGCGCCACCACAGCACCAGCCGCGCCATAGCCCAGCTGAAACGCGGTAAACGACTGGTTGTAGATATAGACGCTGATCACCTCGGTCCTGTTGCCAGGGCCACCTCTGGTGAGGGCATAGACCATGCCGAACACCGAGATGGTGGAGACCGTCGAAATCAGCATGTAGAGGAAAATGGTGGGCGCCATCAGCGGCAGGGTGATGCGCAGAAACATCTGCCGCGGGTTGGCGCCGTCCATTCGTGCTGCTTCATAGACCTCGCTCGGCACGGCGCTGAGACCGGCGGTGAGCAGGATCATCGCGGTGCCGATACCGCGCCAGGTGTTCACCATGGTGACCATGAACAGCGGGAAGGTGTTGAGCCAATCCACCCAGGGCAGGCCGAGCGCGATCATGATCTTGCTGAGCGTGGCATGATCGCCACCCGCCAGCATGGAAATCCACATGAACCCGGCGACCACTTCCGGCGCAGCATTGGGCAGCAGGATCGCTGCACCGAACACCGAGCTGCCGTATACCTTGCGGCGCAGTGCGACTGCAGAAATGAAGCCCAGCACAAACTGTCCGATAATGGCCGAGCCAACTACGAAGACGAAGGTAACGAACAGCGAGTTCCAGAAGCGCCCGTCGGAGAACAGGCGGAAATAATTGGCCGCGCCGACAAAGCGGGGCTTGGCGGCTGCAACGCCGGTCAGCGCTTCATTGGTCATGCTGAGATAGACGGCGTAGAGCGCCGGATAGATCGTCAGGATTGCCAGAGGGATTAGCGCCGGCAGCAGCAGCGTCAACATCTGCCGTTCTCTGCGCTTCTGGAAAGCGTCCAAGACCATGTGGGGCCGCCTCGGTAAACTCGGGGAAGAAGACGCGGCCGGAGCCGCGTCTCAGACGATCGGTAGGGGAGTGCGTACCGACGCCTTACTTGATGGCCTCGTCACCCAGCGTCTGGCGGACATGGTCGATCAGGATCTGCTGCGCGCCAGCCGCGTCGGTTTCCTTGCGCAGCAGCGCTTCGGTGGCCCGGGCTACACCTTCGGACACGACAGACATGCCGGTGGCCTGCTTGAGGTAGGTGCCGTGGTTGGCTGCGGCCTGGATCGGAACCAGTTCGGTCAGCGCCTGGAAGCGCGGATCGGCCTGCACCGCATTGCTGGACGGGATATTGCCGATGCGCGATGCGGTCTCGATCTGGTTGTCGACCGAGCCGGTTTCGAGCAGGGCCTTCTTGGCAATGTCGAGATTTGCCGTCTTTGCGTTGACAGCCCACGCGGCGCCGAGACCGGCGAGTACGAACTCGCCGCTTTCCTGGCCAGGATCAGCCCATGTGCCGACGACATTGGTCACGTCCGGGATCGGGTTCTTGCTCTCACGGCCCCAGTCGAAAATGTAGCACCAGGAGCCGCAAGTGGTCGCCGCCAGTTCGCCCTTGGGGAACATCTCATATTTCGGGATCACCCAGGGTTCCGGCCCGAGCAGCGGCTCCACCGGCATCAGGTCATTGTCGATCAGGTCCTTGTAGAACTGGAAGACGTCGAGCACGCCCTTGCCGCTCAGGTCGAACTTGCCGTCATCGCCAACAAGCTGAGGTGTCGAGGAACCGATGATCAGATGCGAAAAGCCCTCGTCGAAGGCACCGCCGCCCCAACTGGTGCCGGCCGGGAACAGCAGGCCATAGGCACCGGTCTTTTCCTTGATCTCTTTGGCGCGAGCCAAAAGATCGGCCCAGTTCTTGGGCTGCTCGGTAGAAATGCCGGCCTTATCGAGCAGGTCCCGACGGAAGTAGATTTGCTGGATGCCCAGAATATAGGGCATGACATAGGTCTCGCCATCGGGACTGACGGCGAGTTGCTTGGCCACATCGACGAAGTCGGCATATGGCGGCCAGGCCGCCAGTTCAGCGCCCACTGGAGCGAGGTAGCCCGCGGCGACCATGTCGGCGACATCGGCCGCGCTGGGGATCGAGAAGAGGTCGGGGCCATTGCCCGCTGCCAGTTCGGTCAGGAGCTTGGTCATGTAGTCTTTGTCGGGGGCGGGGTATTCAACGATCTCAACGTCGACGCCCAGCGCCTTTTCAATGCGCTCGGCGGTCGGGGTAAAGGCGTCGATGCCAGCCTGGCCATGCAGGGCCACGCGCAAAGTCTCGGCATTCGCCGTACCGGCGAGCAGGCTTACAGCGATGGCCACGAGGCCACCTGCGATGAAACGATTCACAATTTCCTCCCTTTGGCAGCGTTGACGCCGCCTGTCGCTTGATGTGACGAGACAGAATGTACACGCTTGCATTGTCTCGGCAAGACGAAATCGAATGGATTTTCCATTCCTGCCGCAATCGACGTGTTTGGACCGTTTTGAGATTTACGATGCCGCGAAACCTGATGTACACGTGACCAAAGTCGGAGGTTTGCAGCATGGTTTTGCGTTTAGGGGTTATTGGGGCGGGGTTAAAGGCGGCAGACTATGCCAAGGGCTGGGCGGCTATGAGCGACGTCAGCATCGTCGCCACTGCCGAGGTCAGCGAGACCTCTCGCAAGCGCTTCGCCGATACCTGCGAGGCAGCGGGTGCCGCGCGCCCGGCCGAATACCCCGATGCTGACGCCATGCTGGCCGACATGCAGGGCCGGATGGACGCGGTCTATGTATCGACGCCGCATGTGTTTCATGGCGCCAATGCCCTGGCCGTCATCGAGGCGGGTTATGATCTGCTGCTGGAAAAACCGATGGTGACCATGGTCGAGGAAGCCCTGGCGCTGGTCGAGGCTGAAAAGCGCACCGGCACGACGGTGGTCATCGCCTTCCAGGGCGGGCTGTCGCCTCTGGTACACGATACCAAGGACCGCGCCCGAAGCGGGGAATTCGGCGACCTGGTCAGCGTCAACGCGTCGATCTGGGAAGGCTGGAAAACCAGTTATGCCGGACAATGGAAGCAGAACCCGGCTATTTCCGGTGGCGGCTTCATGTTCGACACGGGCGCCCACATGATGAACACGGTCTGCGTACTGGCCGACAGCGAGTTCGAGCGCCTATCGGCCTATTCCAACAATCGCGGTATCGCCGTGGACCTGGCCACCGCAGTGGCAGCGCGCCTGAGCAATGGCGCCGTGGTGACCTTCAATGCTGCCGGCGAAGGCCCGCCCGGCTGCGAGTCTGCAATCACCTTCTTCTACACCAAGGCGATTATCCGTATCGATGCCTGGGGCAAATGGCGCGAAGTTGCGATCGATGGCGTGGCAGAGCCCCGTCAGGAAAGGGAAATCCGCGATACGCCGATGCAGACCTTCCAGGCCGTGCGGGGCGGCCGCATGGAAAATCCTTCCACAGTGGCCAATGGCCTGCGCTTTGCCCGCCTGTGGGATGCCATCAAGCTTTCCGCCTCTCGCGATGGCGAAGCGGTTACGATAGAGGTCACGCAGAAATAGAGTGTCGAATGATCTTATGCGCAAGAAAAGCCTGACATCGCTGGATCTGGCCAAACTGGCCGGCGTTTCCTCTGCCACCATATCCCGTGCTTTCTCCGCGTCATCGAGCATGCGCCCGGAGACACGGACACGCATTCGGGCACTGGCCGACGAGCACGGCTTTCGGCCCAATTCCATGGCGCGCTCGCTAAACAATAGCGAGTCGCGGCTGGTCGCGCTGGTCTACAACACTGTTGCCAATCCGGCCGAGGGCGAGGGATTGGACGAACTGACCCACCTGCTGCAGGGGCAGGAGCGCATGCCCCTGGTGCTGTGCTGCGCCAATCACGAAGACCGCACCCAGCTAATGCGTATTGCCTCGACCTATCAGGTCGATCATTTCGTGCTGTATTCCGATGCCGTGACAATCGACGACGCCGTGGGGATTTTCCGCACCGCCATCCCTATCATCGCCTCGGCCGAACCGCTGGACGGGAGGGCGCTATTCGCGGTCAGCCTCGAGGGCGCGGCCGCGACGAAGGAGATCGTCGATCATCTGGTGCAGCAAGGGCGGCAGCGCTTCGTCTATCTCTCAGGTCGCGCCTCGAGCCATGTCGATAAGCAGCGGCAGGCATGGTTTTCCCAAGGGATGGCCCTGCATGGGTTGTCGTTCCAGGTGGTCGAACATGGCGACTATTCCTACGACTCCGGCTTCAAGGAAAGTGCGCTGCTGCTGCGCCGCATGCAACCGGATGCATTGATATGTGCCAATGACCTGATGGCCATTGGTGGCCGTGACGCCGCCGCCGCACTGGGCCTGCAGGTGCCCAAAGATCTGGCCATCATCGGTCACGATGGGGTGGCTCTCGCCGCCTGGGATTCCCATTCCATTACCACGATTATGCCTCCCGCCGGGGCTGTTAGCGCAGCACTAGCCGACCTGATAGCCTTGCCCCGCTCGGCGCCTACCGAGCAGCGCGTCATTGAATGCATAGTCCGTTGGGGCACGAGCACGGAGCAGCGTCTGGCTCAATAGAGCCAGGACCGTCGATCTACCCAACTCCGCGTTTCCAAA
>JAQGKG010000105.1 GCA_028290245.1 Devosia sp.
CGGGCGTAGAGATCGATGATGTCCTGGTTCATCAGGCGGATGCAGCCTGAGGAAACGTTGGTGCCGATGGTGTAGGGCTCGGTGGTGCCGTGCAGGCGGAACAGCGTGTCGGCGCCGTTCTTGTAGAGATACAGCGCGCGGGGGCCGAGCGGATTGGTCGGGCCACCTTCGAGGCCGCCGGCATAGGCGCCGTAACGGTCGGGTTCGCGCTTGATCATCGACTGGGTCGGGGTCCATCGTGGCCATTCAGCCTTGCGGCCGACGCTGGCCGTGCCGCGGAACACCAGGGCTTCGGTCTTGCCGACGCCGACGCCGTAACGCAGCGCGCGGCCGCCTTCGAGCACGAGGTAGAGGAAGCGCTGCGGCGTATCGACAACGATGGTGCCGGGGCGCTCGGAGGTGATGTAAGGCACTTCCTGGCGCCAGAACTGGGGGTCTACGCGACGCAGGTCCATGGCAGCCACTGGGAACTTTTCGTTCAGCATGGCGCCATACATGGCCTGGTAGTAGGGATCGATCTGCGGCTCCTGCACGGTCGGCGTGCGGGTGGAGGAGCAGGCGGCCAAAGCCACGGCAGGCAGGCCGATCATGAACAAACGACGAGAGAGCAAGACAAATCCTGGGGCAAGGGTGACGCGAAGGATAGCGGGGTGACGCGGAAAACTGTGGGTAGCCAATGACCTAAGCTGCGACCAAACGGTGCGCTAGTGCAGGAAAGCCTCACTTGCCTAACGTGGCGTAACCAAGGCAGTTCCTCGCGCCAATGTGATGAATTTGCGCCGTTGCAAGATGGCCACAATAGCGAAAAGGCCCGGATCGCTCCGGGCCTTTTGCAATGATGAACGGATTATGAACGCTTATTCGGCGGCTTCAGCGCCGGAGATTTCCTTGCCGGTCGCCTGATCGACAACCTTCATGGACAGGCGGACTTTACCGCGCTCATCGAAGCCCAATAGCTTGACCCAAACCTTGTCGCCTTCCTTGACCACATCGGTGGTCTTGGCAACGCGGGCTTCAGCCAGCTGGCTGATGTGGACCAGGCCATCCTTGGCGCCAAAGAAGTTCACGAAGGCGCCAAAATCGGCGGTCTTCACGACGGTGCCCTGATAGACGGCGCCGACTTCGGCTTCGTCGGTGATCGAGCGGATCCACTTCATCGCGGCTTCGATTTCCGAACCGTCCGAGGACGAGATCTTGATGGTGCCATCGTCATCGATGTTGATCTTGGCGCCGGTCTTTTCGACGATCTCGCGGATCACCTTGCCGCCGGTGCCGATCACTTCACGGATCTTCTCGGTCGGGATCTTCATGGTCTCGATGCGGGGAGCGAACTCGCCCACTTCCGAACGGGACGCGGTGATGGCATTGGCCATTTCGCCCAGGATGTGGATACGGCCGCCCTTGGCCTGCTCGAGCGCGATCTTCATGATCTGCTCGGTGATGCCGGCGATCTTGATGTCCATCTGCAGCGAGGTAATACCGACTTCGGTACCAGCCACCTTGAAGTCCATGTCGCCGAGGTGATCTTCGTCACCGAGAATGTCGCTGAGAACAGCAAACTTCTCGCCTTCGAGGATCAGGCCCATCGCAATACCAGCGACGGGGCGCGCCAGCGGCACGCCGGCATCCATCAGTGCGAGCGAGGTGCCGCAGACGGTTGCCATCGAGGAGGAGCCGTTGGATTCGGTGATCTCGGACACGATACGGATCGTGTAGGGGAACTCTTCGACCGAAGGACGGATCGGGTTTATGGCGCGCCAAGCGAGCTTGCCATGGCCGATTTCGCGACGGCCCGGGGAACCCATGCGGCCAGCTTCACCAACCGAGTAGGGAGGGAAGTTGTAATGCAGCAGGAAGTTCTGCTTGTGCGTGCCTTCTAGACTGTCGATGTACTGCTCGTCTTCGCCGGTGCCGAGGGTGGCAACGACCAGCGCCTGGGTTTCGCCGCGGGTGAACAGCGCCGAACCATGGGTACGGGGCAGGACGCCAACTTCGGAAACGATTGGGCGGACGGTTGAGAGATCGCGACCATCGATACGCAGGCCGGTATCGAGCACGTTCCAGCGCACGATTTTGGCCTGCAGGGTGTGGATGACTTCGCTGAGGGCTTCAGCGGAGACTTCGCCAGCTTCGACCTTGGACGCGAAGGCGGCCTTGACCGACTTCTTGGCCGCGTCGACGGCAGCGTAGCGCTGTGCCTTGTCGGTGATCTTGTAGGCAGCGCGCAGATCGGTTTCGGCAACCTTGAGCACTTCGGCTTCGAGAGCCGAGTAATCGGGAGCGTGGAACTCGCGGGGTTCCTTGGCAGCCAGCTCAGCCAGCTTGATGATCGCCTGGATCACCTTGCGGCTTTCGGCATGACCGAACATCACGGCGCCGAGCATGATTTCTTCGCTCAGTTCCTTGGCTTCGGATTCCACCATCAGCACGGCGTCTTCAGTGCCGGCCATGACGAGATCGAGCTTGGATTCGCTACGACGATCGACGGCAAGGTTCAGCACATACTGACCATCGACATAACCGACGCGGGCAGCGCCGATCGGGCCCATGAATGGAACGCCCGAAATGGTCAGGGCAGCGGAGGCCGCGACCATGGCCAGCACGTCAGGATTGTTTTCCATATCGTGCTGCAGGACGGTGATGACCACCTGGGTCTCGTGACGGTACCCATCTGGAAACAGCGGGCGGATCGGACGGTCGATCAGGCGAGACGTCAGGGTCTCGTTCTCGGTCGGACGGCCTTCGCGCTTGAAATAGCCACCTGGAATCTTGCCGGCGGCAAAATACTTTTCCTGGTAGTTGACGGTCAGCGGGAAGAAGTCGATGCCAGCCTTGGCGGTCTTGGCTGAGACAACGGTTGCCAGCAGGACGGTTTCGCCCAGAGTGGCGAGCACTGCGCCATCGGCCTGGCGGGCCATCTTGCCGGTCTCGAGCGTCAGGGGCTGACCGCCCCAGTTGAGCTCGACCTTGTGGTAATCAAAATTGATCGTGGACATGTATCGTCTTTCCATTCTGCCGGCTGAGCGGTAACGCGGGGGCGTAGCAATCCCGCGAACTCATCCGGTGCGCCCGCACTTGGCCCTGCACCCCATGTGCAGCCCAAGCTCAAAATCAGGCGCGGTTTACGGCTTTGGCGACGACGAAACATGAGCAAGACAACAAGCAGCTCCCTGACTTGTCAGGTGCCCCACGGATCAAAACCAAAGCGATGATTTTGCGAGCGTGAGGCGAGTGGAGCGGCCAATAATCCTGCCATGCTCCGGCAACGCCGGTCTACGCTTAGAGACAATTGATGAACTCTAGAATTCAACAATGCTCTCAGTTTTCGCCCACCACAGTGAGCGAAGGCGGATGCGAGGGGTGCCCCGCATCCGCAATAGTTCGTTGCGTTCGCTTAGCGACGCAGACCCAGCTTTTCGATCAGGGTCTTGTAACGGTCTCCGTCGACCTTCTTGACGTAATCAAGCAGGCTACGACGGGTCGAAACGAGCTTCAGCAGACCGCGGCGGGAATGGTTGTCCTTGCCATGGTCCTTGAAGTGTTCGGTGAGGTTGGCAATGCGTTCCGACAGGATGGCAACCTGGACTTCCGGCGAGCCGGTGTCGTTTGGCTTGATTGCGTATTCCTGGATCAGTTCGGTCTTGCGCTCAGCAGTAATCGACATCGGATAGATCCTTTACGTAGGAGGATTGGGTCGCCCCGGCCGGGATGTCGTCCAGGAGGGGCCATGAATGTCCAGGCCCATAGAGCCAAGACAGTCGGGTCTATAGTAGAAAGATGGCCGAAATACCAGAATTATTCAGCTGCCTCCTCGGCGGGCAGGGTCGCGGCGGCATATTCCGGGTCGATGGCATGGAGCGGGATGACAAAGCGCCATTCGATGCCGTCATCGTGACAGGTGCGCTGCACATCGGCGTGGAGCGAGCGGCCGACCATCGACTTGAGCACCGTGGTACCGAAACCGACACGTTCGGTGGCCGGGAGCTTTTCGGCAACTGTCTCGCGCCACACCAGATCCAGCTTGTCATCGACAATTTTCCAGCGCACCGAGAGGCTGCCGGTGTCGCCCAGGAAGGCCCCGTATTTGACTGCATTGGTCGAGAGTTCGTGCACCGCCATGCCGACGATCTGGGCGGCCTGCGCATTGAGGCGGATCATTGGGCCGGTGGCTGTAACGCGGGTTGGATCGTCGGGGCTGAACGCGGCAATCTGGCTATCGATCAGGTCGCCCAGCGAAATGCCCGCCCGGCCATGCGCCAGCAACAGGTCGGTGGATCGCGAGAGCCCAAGAATCCGGCGTTCGAAGGCTTGAACGTAGCCGGGCAGATCATCGGCGCTAC
>JAQGKG010000135.1 GCA_028290245.1 Devosia sp.
CCTGACGGTCGATCATCCCTACCAAATTTCGGATGCCGAAGCCCTGCCCTACATTTTCGATCTGCTGGAGCACGAAGGCCTGTGCCTTGGTGGCTCGAGCGGCATCAACATTGCCGGTGCGGTGCGCATGGCGCGTGACCTCGGGCCCGGCAAGACCATCGTCACTATCCTTTGCGACTATGGCAATCGCTATGCGAGCAAGATTTACAATCCGGAATTCCTGCATGCCAAGGGCCTGCCAATGCCGAACTGGATGGAAGGCCGCACGCCAATCGACATTTCGAGCGTGATCGAGGCTGAAGCATAGCAGCGGCATTGTTCGATACCGACGGGCTGATACAGTGGCCCCTCACGACTCTGGTGGGGCACCTTGATAGGCATTGACGATATCCTGAAGGCGATCATCACCGACCTCCATGTGGTGGCGGCGATCACCTTTGCAATCTACCTGCTGGCCTTCGTCTGCGCGGTGCGCGAGGTGATGAATTCACGCACCTCGCAGGGGTCCATTGCATGGATTCTGGCGCTGGCCCTGCTGCCGTTTCCGACGGCATTTTTGTACCTAGTGCTGGGTTGGAAGGCGTTTGACGATTACGCCACCGACCGCATTCGCAATGGCCGCGCCGCGCGGCCGCTGCGGGCCAAAGACCTAGCGCTGATCGACCGCGAAACCAGCGACAAGTGGCCGGTGCAGACCAAGGTTTCCGAGGTGCCGTTTCTCAAGGGCAATGCGGTCGAAATCCTGGTCGACGGCAAGGCGACGTTCGATTCCATCTTCGAGGGCATCGCCAAGGCGCAGAAATACCTGCTGGTGCAGTTCTACATAGTACGCGACGACGCGCTGGGCGAGGAACTGGCCAAACGGCTGATCGAGCGGGCTAAGGCCGGCGTCGATGTTTACCTGCTGTATGACGACATTGGCAGCACCGGCATGCCCAAGCGCTATCGCACGCAGTTGCGCGAGGCGGGCATCAAGGTGGCCGGCTTCAACCAGCGGCACAAGTTCCTGCGCGTCTATGGGCCAAGCCGCATCAACTATCGCAATCACCGCAAGATTGTGGTGGTGGATGGCGAGCATGCCTGGGTCGGCGGGCATAATGTCGGCGTCGAATATCTTGGCGAGGACCCCAAGTTCGGCCGCTGGCGCGATACTCATGTGCGGGTTTCAGGCCCGGCCGCCCTCGGCTGTGCCCTGCTGTTCCGCGAGGACTGGAACTGGGCAACGGGCGAAAATCTGCCGGCGATACCACCGGAAAGCGTCGCGACACCGGGCGATGAATCAGTGTTGGTGATGGGCAGCGGGCCGGCCGACAAGCTGGAAGAATGCGCCATCGCCTTTACCGACATCATCGGGCGGGCTCGCGAGCGTGTCTGGATCGTCAGCCCATATTTCGTGCCGGATACCGACATCCGCACCGCCTTGTACGCGGCCCATCTGCGCGGGGTGGATGTGCGGATCATGCTGCCCAACACGCCCGACCATTGGATGGTCTGGCTGGCCAGTATCGCTCATGCCGACGCCATGGTGGAGCACGGTGTTCCGATCTATCGATTTACCGACGGCTTCCTGCACCAGAAGGTCGTGCTGATGGACGACCAGATCGCGTCTATTGGCAGTGTCAATTTCGACAACCGGTCGTTTGCCATCAACTTTGAGATCACCCTATGGTTCGCCGATCAGCAGACGATCAAGGGCGTCGAGGCCATGCTGCTGGAAGACTTCAAGCTGTGCCGGCAGGTGGATATAGACGAGGTGAATAACCGCTCGCTGCCGATGCGTTTCATAACCCAGGCCGCCCGCCTGCTGTCCCCCGTACTCTGAGTTTTAGCCATGACCGAATTCCTGTTCCCCGACGACAGCTACCTGCAATCGACACCGGCAACCGTCGTGGCGATAACGCCAGAGGGTGGCGTGGTGCTGGATCGGACGGTGTTTTATGCCGCGTCGGGCGGACAGCCGGGCGACAATGGCAGCATCACGCGGGCGGATGGCTCGGTCATTGTCATCGCCACGGCAATCCATCCCGACGGCGACAAGACGCAAATCGTGCATGTGCCCGCCGAGGGTCAATCGCTTCCCGAACTGGGCGAACAGGTGCTGGCGACGATCGACTGGGAGCGGCGTTATAAGCTGATGCGGATGCACACGGCGCTGCATCTGCTGTCGGTAGTTTTGGCCTATCCGGTGACGGGCGGGTCAATCGGCGAGGACAAGGGCAGGCTCGACTTCGATATGCCAGAAATCCCGCAGCAACTTGCAAGCGTAGAGGAAGCATTGAACCAGCTAGCTGCAAGCAATCTTGCGGTGACGCATGAGTGGATTACAGATGCCGAGATGGAAGCTAACCCAGGCATGATCAAGACAATGAACGTCAAGCCGCCGATGGGTCAGGGTCGTGTTCGACTGATCAGGATCGGCGATGTGGACCTGCAGCCATGTGGCGGTACGCATGTGCGGAACACGAGCGAAATCGGCAAGTTGGCGCTGGGCAAGATCGAGAAAAAGGGTAAGCAAAACAGGCGTGTAAGCCTACACTTTGCCGATTAGAATCCGCTAGCGAACCGGGGCCGCATAGAGCAACCCGCCATTCGACCAGAGCCCGTTCTGGCCCCGCAACAGCGCAGCACCGGTCAGCGGGCCGAAGTGGCGATCGTACAGTTCGCCATAGTTTCCCACGGAGCGAATAATGTCGGCCATGAACGACGACGTCAGCCCTAGCGGCGTGCCGAAGTCTCCCTCGACGCCCAGCAATCGCCTGACCGCCGGGGTCCGAGCCGCTAGCAACGAGTCGATATTTAGCGCCGTAACGCCCAGTTCTTCGGCATTTATCAGCGTGAACAGGGTCCAGCGAATGATATTGAACCACTGCTGATCGCCCTGTCGCACGACCGGGCCGAGCACTTCCTTGGAGATGCGTTCAGGCAAAATGCGGTGGGCCGAAGGGTCAGGAAGCGCCCGGCGAATGGCCTGCAACTGGCGCCCAGAGGCGGAAACCACTTGGCAGAGGCCTGCCTGATAAGCGACCGACAGATCGGCCACGTCCTCATAGGGAACTTCGGTGTAGCTGGCCTGGTTGGCGAAGAAGAATTCCGCAATCCGCTCAAGCTCTTCGCCGGCATTGGCGACGCAGATGCTGATGTTGTCGAGCTCGAAGGCCGACACGACGCCCATGCTTTGCGGCTCGAGGAAGGACTGGCCGTCGAAGAACGAGGTGCCGACGAAGCTGGCGCCGTAGAGCGTGTCGCGCTGTTCGGTCCATGGTCCGTTGCGGGTCAGCACATCGACCATGCCGGTCTGCAGCGGCGCAAAGCGGGATTCGCCGCGCAGGGAACGGAATTCGATTTTGCTGGGATCGCCGAACACCGCTGCGGATATGGCGCGGCAGAGATCGACGTCAAAGCCCGACCAGCGGCCTTCGGTGTCCTGCTGGGCAAATCCCGGCAGCGGATTGGTGGCGCCGCAGATCAGGAAACCGCGATCGCGCACGGTCTGCAGTGTCTGCGCGGAGGCCGGAGCGGCGGCGAGCGTCAGCGCGCAGGCAAGGCCTGCTGCAAGTGACAGCAATCGCTTGAAAACTCTGGTCAATCCACGGCTTCCCTTCGTGGCCCGCATATTGGCAGTCCGGCGGGTCGGGTCAAGCGGGCTAGCGCCGTGCTCCCGGTTAATTCGCCGGGAGTGAGACCCTCCCCTTCGTGAAGAGAGAAGGATCCAGTGCGTGGGATGTCTGGGCCATTCGGGCATAGCCCTCATGGCCTTCACAACTTGAAAGGCTCCACTGGAGCCTTTCATCCGCTGCGCGGACCGTTAGTGAAGAATCTGGCTGAGGAAGAGCTTGGTGCGTTCGTGCTGGGGATTGGAGAAGAAATTCTCCGGATCGTTCTGCTCGATGATCTGGCCTTGGTCCATGAAGATGACGCGGTTGGCGACCTGGCGGGCAAAGCCCATTTCGTGGGTCACGCAAATCATGGTCATGCCCTCTTCGGCGAGGTTGATCATCACTTCAAGCACTTCCTTGACCATTTCCGGGTCGAGCGCCGAGGTGGGCTCATCGAACAGCATGATGCGCGGCTGCATGCAGAGCGAGCGCGCGATGGCGACGCGCTGTTGCTGGCCGCCCGAGAGCTGACCCGGGAACTTGTGGGCCTGCTCAGGGATCTTGACGCGTTCGAGGTAATGCATGGCAGTCGCCTCGGCCTCGGCCTTGGGAATGCCGCGCACCCAGATTGGCGCCAGCGTCAGATTCTGCAGAATGGTCAGGTGCGGGAACAGGTTGAAGTGCTGGAACACCATGCCGACTTCGCGGCGCACATCGTCGATGCGCTTAAGATCGGCCGTCAGTTCCGTCCCATTGACGATGATCTGGCCTTCCTGGTGCTCTTCCAGGCGGTTGATGCAGCGGATCAGCGTCGACTTGCCGGAGCCCGACGGGCCGGCGATGACGATGCGTTCGCCTCGCATCACCTTGAGGTTGATGTCTCGCAGCACATGGAAATCGGAATACCATTTGTGCATGCCGATGACGTCGATGGCCACATCGGTGGTCGAGACCTGCATCCCGGATGTATTGATGTCGCGTACGACGGTGGT
>JAQGKG010000161.1 GCA_028290245.1 Devosia sp.
GCCACCGTCATTTATCAGGTCCGTGAGCCCATCGCTTTTGGAGCTACCGTGCTGGCCGAAGTGGCCCAGGGTCGCTTTGTCGATGCTGGCTTTGCCATCGGCGAGATTTCCATCACCGGGCAGACACTGACCAGCGAGCAGTCGGTATTTGACGCGCTGGGCATCGAGCCGCACACTTCGACCGTCTCGTTCGATGCAGAAGCAGCACGCCAGCGCATTGCCGAATTGCCATCGGTCGAAACTGTGAGCGTTCGCAAGACCTATCCGGGCGACGTCATTGTCGAGATCACCGAGAAAGTCCCCGTTGCCCGTTGGCGCGTCGATGGCATCACCTTTGTGGTCGATGGTGCCGGCGAGCAGATCGGCGAAGATCGCGGCGCCTATGGCGAGCTGCCGCTGGTGGTTGGCGACGGCGCCAATGACGACGCCATGGTGATGATCCGGGCACTCGATCAGCATCCGCTGTTGCAGGACGGGCTGATGGCGCTGTCGCGCATCGCCGACCGTCGCTGGGACCTGATCTACGATACCGGCCTACGTATCCAACTGCCGGAGCTCGGCGTGGCACGGGCCTTGCGTAATCTCGAAGCCTATCAGGCCGAGTATCAACTGCTCGACCGCGATCTCACGGTTATCGACCTGCGCGTTGCGAGCCTCGTCGCCGTTCGCCCGACCAAGACCGAAGAAGAACTGGCTGCAGCCGAGGAGGCCCGCAAAGCCGCCATTATCGAGCGCGCCAAGTCGGGCCAGCCTTACCCAATGCCGCCGCGCAACCTTCCCTCCCAAACTTTTTCCGAACCGATGCTCCCGCAATGATGACCGATGCCATGACCTCCCGGCTCCGCCCTGTCCAGCCCGGCAAGACCACGCTGGTTGGGGTGCTCGATATCGGTTCGACCAAGATTTGCTGCGTCATTGCACGTCTTACGCCGAGGGCTGAGGGCAAGGCGCTCAAGAGCCGTACGCACCAGGCCGAAGTGATCGGCTTTGGCTATGGCCCGTCGGCAGGCGTCAAAAGCGGCGTCGTCACCGATATCGAAAAGGCCGAGCACGCTATCCGTTCGGTCGTCGGCATGGCCGAGCGCGCCGCCGGGTTGACGCTGGAATCCGTCATCGTCAACGTTACCGCAGGCCGGCTTGGGTCCGAGACTTTCTCTGCGGCGGTATCGCTTGATGGACAGGAAGTCGAAAAGGCTGACCTGTATCGCGTGCTGCGCGCCGTCAACGAGCGTTCGGTGCGCCCGGAGCGCTCGATTATTCACGCGTTGCCGATCGGATACTCGATCGACGGCCAGAAGGGCATTCGCGATCCCAAGGGCATGGTCGGCGACAAGCTTGGCGTCGATGTCGCCGTGGTGAGCTCGGAAACCCTTGCCATGCGCAATCTCGAGCTGGTGCTGCATCGCTGCCACCTGCAGATCGAGGCGCTGATCGCCACGCCTTATGCCTCGGGGCTTGCAACCCTGGTCGATGACGAAGCCCAGCTTGGCGTTGCCTGCATCGACTTCGGCGGCGCGACAACCACCGTGTCCGTCTTTAACGATGGCCATCTGGTTTACGCCGATGCCATCGCCATTGGCGGCCACCACCTGACGCTCGATATTGCACGCCAGCTGTCGGTGAGCGTCGCCGACGCGGAACGTCTCAAGACATTCTACGGCTCAGTGCTGCCGGGCCAGGCTGATGAACGCGATCTCATAGCCATCCAGCCCGTTGGCGCGTCGCATGACGAAGCGCCGGGGCAGGTGGCCCGTTCGGTGCTGACGCGCATCATGCGCCCGCGTATCGAGGAAGTTCTGACTGCCATCCGCGATCGCATGCAGGCGACCGGCATGATGGACGTTTGTGGCCGCCGCTTCGTGCTCACCGGCGGTGCCAGCGAAATGACCGGCCTGCCGGAAGTTGCCCGCCGCACACTGGCTCGCAACGTCCGCACCGGCCGCCCGATGGGTATCGCCGGCTTGCCGGAGATGGCAAAGGGCGCTGCCTTCGCCACCGTTGCCGGCATGCTGATTTATCCGCAGGTATGTTCTCAGGAATATCAGGAGCCGCGCGGCTCAAGGAAGCTGACTGGCACCGACGGCTATTTCCACCGCGTCGGCAACTGGCTCAAGACCAGCTTCTAGCGTCGCACGCTAGCCAGTGTCAGTATAGCGGGTTGCTCCAGCACGCCCCATTTGCTCAGCCAAAGCTCTGAATTGCCCGAGATCACTAGGTCGGTATCGTTTTTGTTCGCCATGCGTATGCCGGCCGCGAACGCATCGTCGAGCGTCTGGCACCGGACGAGTTCGACCACGTCGCATTGTTCGGCATAGGTATCATTGGACATAGGGCCAGTGACATCGCCGCATGCGCTTCCGTCGGCAGCTCTAAATAGACGCAGCGCGACAGCGTGGTTTTCCGGGTTTTGCACGTACTTGAAACAATTGTTCATGTGAGCCCCGTGAAATCACCAGAGATAATAACTGGCTGTGCATATAGAACGTCTAGGCTATGTCATGGTTCCAATTGGCCGCTATTATCTGAAATACAGCAGCAATAAATCTCAACTACCGGCAATAATTCCGCATAATATTATGAAATCAATTTCGGAGATTTATTATTTACCGAAGGAGGCCTGCGCAGCTTCATTGAGAGGCGCGCGTGTGGCCCGTGCGCCGGCCGTCTCACTCCCCCGCGTAGGCCTTCTCCAGGTCCGCCACGATCAGCTTGCCCATTTTCATCATTGCCTGCATGGCACGGGCGGAGCCTTCCTTGTCCGGCCCCGTGACGGTGCCGTAAATCTGCTTGGGCACCACCTGCCAGGACAGGCCAAACTTGTCCTTGCACCAGCCGCACCGGCTTGCTTCGCCGCCATTGTCGACGAAGCCGTTCCAAAAATGATCGACCTCGGTTTGATCAGCGCAGTCGATCATGAAGCTCACCGCCCATGAAAACGGAAACTTGCTTGGCTCGCCGCCGCTGCCGTTGAGCAGGAAAAACTTCTGGCCCGCTAGTTCAATGGTGGCAGTGAATGCAGCGCCATTCGGATCCTGGCGGTTGAGCTGGATCACCTTCGCGTCCTTGAACGTCTCGGTATAAAATTTCACCGCTTCGTCGATGCGGTCGTCAAACCACAGGCAGGGCATAATGCTGGTCATCGTCATCTCTCCTCGTTGAATCGGCACTGAAGCGACGTACGAAACGGCTCGTCTTCGACACGAAAACCGACATTCTTGGTTTATGAAAGCTGAATTGATAACCGCGGAGTGTCGCAAATTGCGATCACGTTAACACCGGCGAGACAATTGTTAGGAGCCGGTTAACGTTTGGCAGGGTAAATCTTTACCAACAACGCTACTGCGAGGCCACTCATGACAATCAACCTCACCATCCCCGATATTCAGGAACTGAAGCCACGCATTACCGTATTCGGTTGCGGCGGCGCTGGCGGTAACGCCGTCAACAACATGATCGAGTCCGGGCTGGATGGGGTCGACTTCGTCGTCGCCAACACCGACGCGCAGGCACTGGCGCTGTCCAAGGCCCAGCGTATCATCCAGCTTGGCGTCAATGTAACCGAAGGCCTTGGCGCCGGATCGCACCCTGAAGTGGGTCGCGCGGCTGCCGAAGAGAGCTGGGACGAAATCAACGATCATCTGTCCGGCTCGCATATGGTGTTCATCACCGCGGGCATGGGCGGCGGCACCGGTACTGGTGCAGCGCCTGTTATCGCCCGCGCCGCTCGCGAGCAGGGCATTCTGACCGTCGGCGTCGTCACCAAGCCATTCAACTTCGAAGGCAATCGTCGGGCTCGTCTGGCGGAGGACGGCATCGATGAGCTGCATCGCCATGTCGATACGCTGATCGTCATCCCGAACCAGAACCTGTTCCGCGTTGCCAACGAAAAGACCACCTTTGCCGACGCGTTTGCGATGGCCGACCAGGTGCTGTTCTCCGGCGTCGCCTGCATTACCGATTTGATGGTCAAGGAAGGCCTGATCAACCTCGACTTCGCCGACGTGCGGGCCGTGATGCGCGGCATGGGCAAGGCAATGATGGGTACCGGCGAAGCATCGGGCGAAGATCGTGCCCGTCACGCTGCCGAGGCCGCCATTGCCAATCCGTTGCTCGACGATGTGTCGATGCACGGCGCTCGTGGCCTGCTGATCTCGATCACCGGCGGCCCAGACCTGACGCTTTATGAAGTCGACGAAGCGGCTAGCCGCATTCGTGAAGAAGTCGACCCCGATTGCAATATTATCCTCGGCGCGACCTACGATCCGACGCTTAGCGGCACCATCCGCGTCTCCGTCGTGGCCACTGGCACCGATGCGACCATGGTTCAGGCGCTTGAGCCGGCAAAGCCACACGCATCGCGCACCCCGCTGGAAGTGCGTCGCCACGTGCCAGTCGAGCCAACCCGCGCCCAGATCGAGCGTGCTGCTATTGCGACCCCTGCGCCTACACCGCAGATGATCGAGCACGATGTCGAGGCCGCAGTGGCCCAGGCATTCAGTATGGCAACCCATGCGCCGTCGCAGCCGCAGGCTTACGATGCCCGCGAAGATGATGGCGTGTTCGTTGAGCCCTACATTCCTGCTGCTGAAAGCATGCACGATACTGATGAGTCCGCCGTCGTGGACGATTCGCCAGTGCCGAGCGTTTATGTGCCGTCGCACGCCGCTCGCCCTGAGGGTCAGCGCCGCATGCCGCGCACGGAGGAGCTTCCAGTTGTTGCGAGGCGGTCACAGGAGCCGCAGGAACGACATGATGCCGAGCCGCGCAATGCACGTGCTCTGTTCAAGAAACTGGCGTCGAATGTTGGCCTCAATCTTGGCCAGCAGGCCCCTGTTGCCAAGGACGAGCCAGCCTATTCCGTAGCCGACGACGCAGCCGCCCGAAGTGCCATTGAGGCAGGCGGCGCTAGGGCTTCCCGGGTTGCTCCGGCAGTCGATGGCGCACGTGGTAATCTAGATGCCCACGGTCGCCAGCCGGCTCCGGCACCACAGAAAGATAGCCTCGAAATTCCGGCCTTCCTGCGTAAGCACGGTTAATATCTTAAGTGTAATTTGGAAGAAGATTGCTCGGCGCGACTTTCGCGCCGAGTTTTTTTTGGCTAACACCATCCGGGACGTGTTGGGCTTGCGGTCGGAGTCATTCGAGTATGTATAAACTGTCCACGCGTCAGCGTACCCTCGCTGCTGCGATCAACTTCGCCGGCTATGGTGTTCACAGTGGCCAGCCGGTCACGCTGACCATCAGCCCCGGCGCTCCCGACAGCGGCCTGACCATCTCTCGCGTGCGCGCCGATGGCACTACCAGCAATCCGGTTCCAGTGCATTTTTCTCGCGTTACCCGTACCACGCTCTGCACCACGCTCGACCTCGGCGACAGCCTCAGCGTCGCCACCATCGAGCATGTCACCTCGGCCCTCAGCGGCATGGGCGTCGATAATGCGCTGATCACGCTCGATGGCAGCGAATGCCCCATTCTCGACGGCAGCGCGCGACCCTTCGCCGACGCTATCCTCGCCGTCGGCCTCGATATTCAGCCGGCGCAGCGCAAGTTCCTCAAGGTGCTGCGTGCGGTTACCGTGCGTAACAACGACGCCTTTGCCGCGCTTGAGCCCTACAATGGCCGCGCGCTCGATCTCGAAATCGACTTCGATAGCAAGGTCATCGGCCGCCAGCGCATGATTTTCGACTGGACGCCGCGCCGCTATTACGAAGACGTGTCGCGTGCGCGCACCTTCGGTTTCGTGCGCGATGCCAAGATTCTGCGCCAGGCCGGCTATGCTTTGGGCTCCAGCCTCGACAATTCCATTACCGTGCATGAAGACCGCATCCTCAATCCGGGCGGCCTGCGCTACGAAGACGAGTTCGTGCGCCACAAACTGCTCGACGCGATCGGCGATCTGTCGCTCGGCGGCCTGCCGATTTGGGGGCGTTTCCGCTCCTACAAGGGCGGCCATGCACTTAACGCCCATGTGTTGACCGGTCTCTTTTCCAGCGAGGCCAACTATGAGATAGTTGGCGCTGAAGACCTGCCGCTTGAATTCGAGGCTTTCGAAGACCAGCCCGAAGGTCTAGAGGTCAATCACTTCCTGCGGTCTGTGCGCCGATCCTAATCTGGATGGCGCGTCGCGCCACAGTTTTGATCAATTTACTAACTACGCCGCCTGCAGGCAATTCGTATAAGGACGGGGCACTTCGTGACATCTGACGCTATTGGTGCTTTCACCGGCCGCACATCCCGGTTCCTTGCAGTTGCCCTGATGGCAGCCATTCTTGCCGGCTGCAGCATGTTTGGTCCGCCCAAGGCGAAGGAAGAGCCGATCATTCCGGCAGCCGCGCTTTACCAGCGGGCGCTGGACGACATGGATCGCCAGTATTTCTCCACGGCTATCAAGTCACTGGAACTGCTCGATCGCCAGCATCCCGGCGACCCGATGGTCGAGAAGTCCAAGCTGATGCAGGTCTATGCGAACTATCGCAGCGGCAAGTTGCCTGAGGCAATTCTCGCCGCCGACCGTTTCATGGCGCTTTATCCCAATGGCAAGGACGCCGCTTACGTTCTGTATCTGAAGGGCAATGCTTACTTTGCGCAGATCAAGGACATCACGCGCGACCAGCAGCTTTCGGCTGACGCCATCGAAACCTACAGCCTGGTGATTTCGACTTATCCCCAGTCCGAATATGCTGAAGACGCCAAGGAAAAACTGCTGGTGGCTTATGACCAGCTCGCCGGCAAGGAAATGTCGGTCGGCCGTTACTATCTCGGCCAGGGTCAATATACCGCCGCTATCAACCGCTTCCGCGTCGTCGTGGAAACCTGGCAGACCTCGACGCAAATCGAAGAAGCCCTCTATCGCCTGACCGAAGCCTACCTGCTGCTCGGCCTCACCAACGAAGCCAGCACAGCCGCTGCCGTCCTGGGTCACAATTATCCGAACAGCAGCTGGTACAAGGAAGCGTTTGAGCTGTTGGGCAAGCAGGGACTGGCTCCCACCGTCAACAGCGGTAGCTGGATGGCTGGCCTGAAGAAGTAGGAATTACCTCGTCTCGCCGCCTCCTATTTGGAGGGCGCGAGGCGAGGCAACTTCTTCCTCGCGATATATGTTGCTAGTTTGTTCCGGGGCGCTACAATGCGTCCCGGATCGTTTGTGTGCCGTGTTTCCCAGACCTCTTGGCTCAGGATGAGGTCTGTTGAGAAATCGGGACTGTCATTCGCGCGATCGGGGCTGGGATGGTAACGTGCGCTAACAAGTCGGCTGCTATGGCAGCCATCGGAACTCTGGGATTACGCGCATGCTGAACGCGCTTTCGGTTCGCAACATCGTTCTCATCGACCAACTCGATCTGGCGCTGGACGGCGGCATGACCGTGCTGACCGGCGAGACAGGTGCTGGCAAATCCATCCTGCTCGACGCGCTGACGCTGGCGCTTGGGGGTAGGGGCGATGCGTCGCTGGTCCGTGCCGGGCAGGAGAGTGGGCAAGTGGTTGCCGTGCTTCAACTGGCGAGGGATCATCCGGCCCGCGCTGCCTTGCGCGATAATGCCATTCCCGACGATGAAGACGTCATCCTGCGCCGTGTGCAGTTTGCCGATGGCCGCACACGGGCTTTTATCAACGATCAGCCGGTCTCGGCAGCGCTGCTGCAAAAGGTCGGTAGCCAGATCGTCGAAATCCACGGCCAGCACGATGACCGGGCTTTGGTCGATGTCGCCACTCACCGCGCTGCGCTCGACACCTTTGGCGAACTAGAGAAGCAGGTCGATAAAGTCCGCGACGCCTGGCAGGATCTGAGCGACGCGCAGGACGCTGTCGCGGCTCAGAAAGCGCTGGTGGCTCAAGCTCTTGCCGCCGAAGACTACGCCCGCCACACTGTCGAGGAATTGTCCAAGCTCAAGCCGGTGGTTGGCGAGGAAACAGAACTCGCCGAGCGACGCCAACATCTGCAGCAGGTCGAGCGTTCGGCCTCCGATGTCACTGAAATCGACGACATGCTCAATGGCCCCGCGGCGCCCGCGCCGGCCCTGGCGAGCTTGATGCGCCGCCTGATGCGCAAGATCGATGGTGGCTCAACACTGTTCCAGCCGATCGTCGACACACTCGACGCATCGCTCGTGTCTCTCGACCGCACCAGCGATGCGCTTGAAGAGCTGAAGCGCGAGATGGCCTATGACCCTTCCGAGCTGGAAAGCGTTGAGGAACGGTTGTTCGCCATGCGCGCCGCCGCTCGCAAGCACCAGACTACTTGCGATGGCTTGGCCGAAGTGCTGGCTAAGTACAGCGCCGATCTTGATACGCTGCAGGGCGGTGAGACCAAGCTGGTGGCGCTGGTCGCCGCCGAGGCCAAGGCCTCAGACACTTATCGCAAGCTGGCTGAAACGCTGAGCAGCGGCCGGGCCAAGGCTGCGGGCGCCCTCGGCAAGGCAGTCGGCGCCGAACTGCCCGACCTCAAGCTGGGCAATGCCAAATTCATCGTAGATCACCAGATCGACAAAGCGCGCATTGCCGCCTCCGGCTTCGACCAGATCCAGTTCCACGTCCAGACCAACCCCGGTACCACACCCGGCCCCTTGCTCAAGGTCGCCTCGGGCGGCGAGCTCAGCCGGTTCCTGCTGGCGCTCAAGGTGGTGCTGGCCGATCGCGGCTCTGCCCCCGTGCTGATCTTCGACGAAATCGACACTGGCGTCGGAGGTGCCGTCGCCGATGCCATCGGCAGGCGTCTGGCGCGCCTCGCTGGCAAGGTTCAGGTCCTCGCCGTCACCCATGCCCCCCAAGTCGCCGCCCGCGCCCAGCGCCATCTGCTGATCGAAAAGCAGGCCGTGAAAGAAGGCGCCTTCATGCGTACCCACGT
>JAQGKG010000200.1 GCA_028290245.1 Devosia sp.
CCACGCCGGGTTTGCTGGCTGCCGCTGCAGCCTCTTATGCCGAGCGCGATGGCGATCCGGATGGTCGCATCCGCGCTACGCTGGAAGTGATCTGGCTATCGGGTTGGGTACCGCATGAGAGCCAGCAACAGCCACTCAAACCGGGGAGCGCCAAGACCCGTTTGGGCGATGCACTGGGTATCCCCAAGCCGTAGCACCGCGTTAGCAGACTGTTGACGTTGAGCACGCGCTTTTGTGACGTGAAAAAGGGCCGGTGTTGCCACCAGCCCTTTTGCATTCTTGTCGAAGCTGGTTCGCTTACGCGGCAGCTTCTTCGTCGCCTTCAGCCTCGGCCGCATCGGCCTTGGTACGCTTGGGAGACTTGGCCAGGTTCTTCTCGATGAGTTGGATGGTCTCGGTCAGCGTCAGCTTGTTGACGGCACCGATTTCACGGCTCATGCGATCCATCGCCTGTTCGAACAGCTGGCGTTCCGAATAGGACTGCTCTGGCTGCTCTTCCGAACGATATAGATCGCGCACGACTTCCGAGATGGCGATCAGGTCGCCGGAATTGATCTTGGCTTCATATTCCTGGGCGCGACGCGACCACATGGTGCGCTTGACGCGAGCGCGACCGGTAACCGTGGTCAGCGCCTGGGTGACCATATCGTCTTCGGCCAGCTTGCGCATGCCGACGGACTTGATCTTGGCGACTGGAACGCGCAGGGTAAGCTTGTCCTGCTCGAAGCTGATGACGAACAACTCAAGTACCAGACCGGCAACTTCCTGTTCCTCGATCGAGACAATCACGCCGACACCATGCGCCGGATAGACAACGTATTCACCGGTCCTGAAACCGAGCCGTGTCTGTACCTTCTTGGCTACCATATTCATGGAACTCCTTGTTGACGCCCCAATGGACAGTTCCTGCGGGAAGGACCATCCACGTTCACTCTTTACCTGACGTCCATACGGAACGCCGCGCGCAGCAAAAACCCCATGGCCGTCCAGGTCCGCTTTCCCCGGAGGTCAGTGCATCTAACGATGTTGTCAAAAAAATCGTGCCTTAAGGCACGGGCTGGGTGACGGGCTTGGCTGCATGTAAGCAGACCATAGCACAAATTTTCAGCAAAATCAAAAACTACGAATCAATGACGTTTACGCTCAGCCGCAATGGGGCGAGGATGTGGCTAGCGGTGGAATTTGGAGTTGTCCACCGGGTGTCCACAGGCTGCGCCATGTTGTCATCAAGAGGCGCAGTCGACACCCTCCCCCTTGCGGGGAGGGTCAGGGAGGGGGACGTTTGGCCCCAATATTGTGGCTAAACAACACCCCCACCTAGCCTCCCCCGTCAAGGGGGATGTACCGCGCGGTGGCTGCGGGACGTCTGGGCCATTCGGGCATAGCCCTCATGGCCTCTTCACCTAAAATCGCTCCGCAGGAGCGATTTTGCCTTCGGCCGGCTTAGAGTCAGTCGCCTTCGCCGGGGGCTTCTGAGAAATACTTCTCGAGCTTGCCCTCTTCGCCGTCCTTGGCCTTGGCTTCGGGCAGCGGATCGCGGCGCTCGGTCAGGTTGGGCCACATCGAGGCGAACTTGGTGTTCAGCACCAGCCACTCGTCCAAACCCGACTCGGTGTCCGGCTTGATGGCTTCGGCGGGGCATTCGGGCTCGCAGACGCCGCAGTCGATACATTCGTCCGGATGAATCACCAGCATGTTCTCGCCCTCGTAGAAACAATCCACGGGGCAGACTTCGACGCAGTCGGTGTACTTACAGGCGATGCAGTTATCGGTGACGATATAGGTCATATCGGGCGGCAGTCCGGCAGGGTCTCAACAGGTCCGGTGCTAAACCGTTTTAAGCGACGCTGCAAGGCTGGCAAGGCGCACCATTTGGCGCAGGGGGCCCGTCTGGCGAAACCTTTTGCCCCGAACAGGAACACTATCGGCACCCGGGAATTGTGCCTGTCCAACCTGTAGGAGTTTATCATGGATCATTCCAACCACGTTCGCCTGTCCGCGGCAGAACTGACGCCGTCGGTCCTCGAAGGCGCAACCATCTATGGCTCCAATGACCACAAGGTCGGCCATGTGTCCCATGTTCACGGCTCCGGCGCGAGCAGCCAGGTCATCGTCGATGTCGGCGGCTTCCTCGGTCTTGGAGCAAAGCCAGTGGCAGTTCCGGCAGCCGACCTGCAGTTCATGCGCGACGAAGATGGCGACATCCACGCCCTGACCACCTGGACCAAGGACCAGCTTGAAAAGATGCCCGAGCATCATCACCATTGATCACGTAAATAGTAATGAAATCAGCCCAGGAGCGATCCCGGGCTTTTTTTGTTGGGTTATTCATCGCCATCATCCCGCAACTTGTCGGTCTCCCGGCGTTCTTTTTTAGTCGGGCGACCGGCGCCGTCGTCGCGCGAGGCTATCGCTGCTTCGTAGGGGGATAGTTGGGATTTGGGTAGGCTGGGCGGTGACAGGTCTTCGTAGAGGGCCTGTGCTTCGGGGGCTGGGCCGCGGCGGAGGCCGCAGTCGAGGATGCGCCAGACGACGATGCGTTCGTGCAGGTTCATGGTCAGAACGTCGCCCGCCCCGACTTTTAGGTCGGAGCGGATGGTGCGTTCGGAGTTGACGCGGATGGCGCCGGTTTCGATGAACTTTTGCGCAAGCGTGCGCGATTTAATGGCGCGCGAAAAAAACAGGAACTTGTCGAGCCGCTCCTTGCGGACGGGTTCGACAGTTCCTGGCAATCTACTGGCCCTTTGGCGCCTTGAGCGCCAGCAGCTTGGCGAAGGGGCTATCCGGATCGAAGGCTGCTTCCTTGCGGGGTGGCTCGGCCGGGCGCTCGAAACG
>JAQGKG010000203.1 GCA_028290245.1 Devosia sp.
GGGGCGGTAGCACCGCGGCTCAATTATTTTAAGTGACATCTTATGGTCGATAACCGATTTCATCGCTTCGCCGGTCCGCATACGGTCGGCAGCATTCTTGCTGCGCTCAAGCGGGACGATCTGCTTACAGGCTTGACCGACGCCGAGCTTTCGATCTCAGGCGTCACCGAGCTTGATCTGGCCGATAGCGGCGATCTCGCTCTAGCGGCCCATATCAATTACATCGACGAGCTGAGGTCGAGTTCGGCCGGCGCCGTGGTGGTCCTGCCGGCGTTGCGCGACGTCGTGCCAGCGCATTGTCTGGCCATCGTCAGCGACAAGCCGCATCACCTGTTTGCCGATATTCTCGATTATCTCTACCCGTCCAATACTCGCGCTGTGATCCTCTCCGGCCGTGAGGACCTCGGCGCGCCGATCTTCGAGCGCGACGTGGTGATTGGCTCCAACGTGGTGATCGGGCCAGGCGTCGAGATCGGCCGCGGTACGGTTATCGGCGCCAATACCGTCATCGGTGCTGGTGTGACCATTGGGCGCAACAGCACCATTGCCCCCAATTGCACCATCGACTGCGCCCATATCGGCAACGACGTGGTAATCCATTCCGGTGTGCGGATTGGCACCGAGGGCTTTGGCTGGCTGGACTTTGGCCAGTCCAACCGCAAGGTTCCCCAGCTTGGCCGCGTGCTGGTGCAGGACGGGGTCGAGATTGGCGCCAACTCGACGATCGACCGTGGCGCGCTCGGCGATACCACCATTGGTGAAGGCACCAAGATCGATAATCTCGTGCAAATTGGCCATAACTGCAAAATCGGGCGCAACTGCCTGATTGCCGCAATGACCGGGCTTGCCGGATCGACCATTGTGGGCGATGGAGTGCTGATGGGCGGCGGCGTTGGCACCTCGGGCCACCTTACGATCGGTGCCGGTTCGGTGGTGAACGGTCGCGCCGCGGTGACGAAAAACTGGCCTCCGGGCAGCAAGCTGGCCGGTGCGCCGGCTCAGGATATAAGAGATTTTTGGCGAGAACTCGCCACGATGCGTAAACTTGCCAAGGGGGACAAGCGCGGATGACCGACAGCGTACCAGCGAGCACCGAGCTTTCGGCGATGAACATTGCCGAGATTCTTAAGAGTCTGCCGCACCGCTACCCGTTTTTGATGATCGACAAGATCATCAAAATCAATGGCGACGAGACTGCCGTCGGCATCAAGAATGTCACCTTCAATGAGCCCATTTTCCAGGGCCATTTCCCGGAAAACCCGATCTTCCCGGGTGTGCTGATCATTGAGGGCATGGCCCAGACGGCGGGCGCCATCGTCATCAAGCATGACTCCGGCGGCGGCAAGAAAAACATCGTGCTGATGCTTGGTGTCGATAAGGCCAAGTTCCGCAAGCCGGCGGGGCCAGGCGATGTCATCGAGTTCCATATCTCCAAGATCCAGCGTCGCCGTAATGTCGGTCGCTACGAGGCCAAAGCCATCGTAGACGGGACGATCATTGCGGAAGCCGAAATCACTGCCATGATCGTCGAGGCAACAGCGTGAGCTCTGCCGAAGTTCACGCGACGGCAATCGTCGCGCCAGGAGCTCGCCTCGGCAACGGCGTCAAGGTCGGTCCGTTTTGCATCGTCGGCGCCAATGTCGTGTTGCATGACGGCGTCGAACTGGTCTCTCATGTATCCATCGACGGTCACACCGAGATCGGCGCGGGTACCCAGATTTATCCGTTCGCCTCGATCGGCCACAAGCCGCAGGATCTCAAGTATCATGGCGAGGCCTCACGCCTCGTCATCGGCGAGCGTTGCACGATCCGGGAATCGGTGACCATCAATCCGGGTACCGAAAACGGCGGCATGCTGACCCAGATCGGCAACGACTGCCTGATCATGGCCTGTGCCCATGTCGCGCATGACGCGATGATCGGCAACAACGTCATAATGGCAAATTATGTCGGTATCGCCGGTCACTGCCAAATCGGCGACAACGTCATCTTCGGCGGCACTTGCGTCATCCATCAGTTTACCCGGATTGGCGCGCATGCCTTCATCGGCGCCCAGTCGATGGTCGATGGCGACGTTATTCCCTATGGCATGGCCATTGGCAATCGCGCCACGTTGACCGGTCTCAACCTGATCGGCCTCAAGCGCCGCAAGTTCGATCGCGAATCGATCCACAAGTTGCGTGCGGCTTATAGGCAGATATTTGCCAGCGAGGGCACGCTGCGCGAGCGGGTCGAGGATGCGGCGGAACTGTTCAAGGACGAGGCTCTGGTGCAAGAGGTCGTGGCCTTCATCGCCGCGGCGTCGGACCGTCCGATCCTTTTGCCGCGCAACGGCAATGCCACAGAGTAGATGAGCCAGCCCACCGAGCGGCTGAAGCTGTTCATCCTGGCGGGCGAACCTTCAGGTGACCGCATCGCGGCTGACCTCATTCGCCGCCTCAAGCTGCGCGTGCCACTCGCTTTCATCGGCGTCGGCGGGCGGGAGCTAGCCGACGAGGGCCTGAAATCGCTGTTCCCGATGAGCGACCTGGCCGTCATGGGTATCAGCGATGTTCTGCTGCGGCTGCCCTTGCTGCTGTGGCGCGTGGAACAGACCGCACGCGCCATCCGCAAGGCCGGTCCTGACATTGTCGTGCTGGTCGACGCACAAGACTTTTCCAAACTGGTGGCCAAACGGCTCAAGCGGTTCGGCTATGCCGGCAAGCTGATCCTCTACGTGGCGCCCTCGGTCTGGGCTCGCGCGCCGGAACGCGCCGCCAAGCTCAAGCCCCTGTTCGAGGAAGTGCTGGCGGTCTTGCCATTCGAGCCAGAGGTGATGGCAAAACTGGGTGGTCCGCCCACCTTCTACGTCGGCCATCCCGCGCTCAACGAACGCCTGTCCCGTCCTGCCGTTCATCGTGGTCCGCTGGTGCTGCTACCCGGGAGTCGCGATGGCGAGTTACGCCGCCATCTGCCGTTGTTCCGCCAGCTTGCGGAACGGGTGTCAGGCAACCCTGCCGTCGATGGTTTTGTCATTCCAACTTTGCCCGCTCTTAAGGAGCGAATCGAGTACGCCGTTGCGAATTGGCCTGTGCCGGTGCAGGTCGTGGCAGACCGAACTGCGCGGGCAGCCCTCTATCGCGACGCTGTCATGGCAGTCGTGGTTTCGGGGACAGCCACGCTGGAACTGAGTCTGGCGCAGGTGCCGATGGTGGTCAGTTATGTGCTGGACAGGCCGCAGGCGCGGGTGTTTGAAAAGCTCGGTCGCCCAGCGGTCTCTCTGCCCAATATCGTGCTTGGCCGTGCCGTCGTACCTGAACTCGTCCAAGCCACTCCCGACCTGGAAGCTCTCGTCCGCGAAGTGCAGGCGCTGCTGGATAGCAAAAAAGCCCGCCAAGACCAGATCGAGGCCTTTGGCGAGCTTGCATATTTGATGGAGACTGGCGCCGAAGGCCACCTCCGGCAGGACCCGGCGGACCGGATCCTGGCGCATTGGAATCAGCGAGCGCCGGGCGCTTCGTAGTCGCGAGCAGGGGCGCCATTATACAGCTGGCGCGGACGACCGATCTTTTTCTGCGGATCGGCGATCATTTCCTTCCACTGGCTGATCCAGCCAACGGTGCGGGCGACCGAGAACAACACGGTGAACATTGAGGTCGGGAAGCCGATCGCCTCGAGGATGATGCCCGAGTAGAAATCGACATTGGGGTACAGCTTACGATCGATGAAGTAGGGGTCCTCAAGCGCGATCTTTTCGAGTTCCTGGGCCACCTGCAGCGTCGGATTGTTGTGCACGCCGAGCAGGTCGAGCACTTCCTTGGCCGTCTTCTGCATCACCGTCGCGCGCGGGTCGAAGTTCTTGTAGACGCGGTGACCGAAGCCCATCAGCTTGAAGCTGTCGGACTTGTCCTTGGCGCGAGCGATGTACTCAGGGATGCGGTCGACGGTGCCGATTTCCTTGAGCATGTTGAGCGCAGCTTCGTTGGCGCCGCCATGGGCAGGGCCCCACAGGCAGGCCACGCCGGCAGCGATACAAGCAAACGGGTTGGCATCGGACGAACCCGCAAGGCGCACGGTCGAGGTCGATGCGTTCTGCTCGTGATCGGCATGCAGGGTGAAAATCAGGTCCATCGCCTTGGCGATGGTCGGGTTGATCTTGTAATTTTCGGCCGGAACCGAGAAGCACATATGCAGGAAGTTCGACGCGTAATCGAGATCATTGCGTGGATAAACGAAGGGCTGGCCGACCGAGTATTTGTAGGCCATAGCGGCGATCGTCGGCATCTTGGCGATCATGCGGATCGACGCGATTTCGCGCTGCTGCGGATCGGTGATGTCGGTGGAGTCATGGTAGAACGCAGCCATGGCGCCGACGACGCCGGTCATGATGGCCATCGGATGCGCATCGCGGCGGAAACCACGATAGAAATAATGCATCTGCTCATGCACCATGGTGTGATGCGTCACCAACTGCTCGAATTCGGCAAGCTGGGTCTCGTTCGGCAGTTCGCCGTACAGCAGCAGGTAGCAGACCTCGATATAGGTGCTCTTTTCGGAGAGCTGGTCAATCGGGTAGCCGCGATACAGCAGCTGGCCCTTGTCACCATCGATATAGGTGATGGCGCTGTCGCAGGCCGCCGTCGAGGTGAAGCCCGGATCGTAGGTAAACATGCCGGTCTTGGCATAAAGCGAACGGATATCGATCACATCCGGCCCTATGGAACCCGAGAGCACGGGAAATTCGTGCGTCTGGTCCCCGATGATGAGTTTGGCGACTTTATCGGTCATTGAGCTCTCCTCGAGGGCCCCGTGTAGACTGCGCGAATGCGGTCATCGGGGCCAAAAACTGGGCAGTCATAGCTGCTTCGGACAGGTATCGCTTTTGCCGATCCGAAGCAACCAATGGGTAAGCAAGGCTTACCCTCCTAATAGCACTAGACAGTGACGGCTTGATCTTCGAGGCGCGCCATGCTTTCGTCGCGGCCGATCAGCACCATAACCTCGAAAATTCCGGGCGAAACGGTGCGGCCGGTCAAGGCTGCGCGTAGCGGCTGGGCCAACTTGCCGAGCTTGAGGCTCTTGGCCTCTGCTAACTCGCGCATAGCGCCGTCAATAGCGGGAACGGACCACTCATTAAGGCCACGCAGAACTTCGGCCATGTCCTTGAGGACGGCACGAGTGTCCGCCGTCAGATGGACCGATGCTGCGGCTTCTATGGTCAGCGGACGTACCGCATAGATGAACTGCGCCAAGTCGATCAACTCCAGCACTGTCTTGGCGCGCGGCTGCAGCTCGGGCAGGGCGGTGAGCACTGTGTCCTTGTTTGCGGTCAGCCCCGCGACGTCTGCATTGCGGTCGACTTCGGCAGCGGTCGCCAGCATGACGCCATACAGATAGTCCGGCGCTGCCTCGCGGATGTAGTGTCCGTTGATGTTCTCGAGCTTGACGAAATCGAAGCGCGCCGCGCCCTTATTGAGGCCTTCGAGGCTGAACCACTCGATCATCTGCTGCGTCGAGAAAATCTCGTCGTCACCATGGCTCCAGCCAAGGCGTGCCAGATAATTGCGAACAGCCTCAGGCAGGTAGCCCATCTGGCGATAGGCTTCGACGCCGAGCGCACCGTGGCGCTTGGACAGCTTGGCGCCGTCCGGACCGTGGATCAGCGGGATATGCGCCATCTCCGGCACGGTCCATCCCATGGCATTGTAGATGACGATCTGGCGTGCGGCATTGGTCAGGTGATCATCGCCGCGAATGATGTGGGTGACGCCCATGTCATGATCGTCCACCACCACGGCATGCATGTAGGTCGGTGTGCCGTCGGATCGCAAGATGATGAAGTCATCGAGGTTCTCGGTCTTGAACACCACCTTGCCCTGCACATGGTCGTCGACGACGATATCGCCCGAAACCGGAGACTTGATGCGGACCACAGGTGAAACGCCGGCCGGCGCTTCGCTCTGGCCGCGGTCGCGCCAGTAGCCGTTGTAACGCGGCGGCTTTCCGGCGGCACGGGCCTCTTCACGCATCTGGTCGAGCTCGGCGGGCGAGCAGTAGCAATAATAGGCGTGGCCCATTTTCACCAGCTCATGGGCGACTTCGGCGTGGCGCGCAGCGCGGCCAAACTGGCTGATCGGCTCGCCATCCCAATCGAGGCCGAGCCACTTGAGGCCCTCAACCAGCGCTACGACCGCAGCTTCGGTCGAGCGCTCGCGATCGGTATCTTCGATGCGCAGCAGCATCTTGCCGCCCTTGTTCTGGGCATAGGCCCAGCTGAACAGGGCAGTGCGGGCGCCGCCGATATGGAGGTAGCCGGTGGGCGAAGGGGCGAAGCGGGTGACGACCTGGGACATGAGACCGGAAAGCTTGGAGGATTTGGTCGCCGTGTGTAGCATAGAGCGGCACGAGCGCAAGGGCGGGGGCAGGGCCGGTGCAGGCTGCGAGGAGACGCGAGCGCGAGGCCGGGGCACTGCTGGTGCCCTTGCGCGCGGCCTTGCCGCAAGTGATTGCGCGGCAAAAGGCCCGGGATGTAAGGCTTTCTTTGGCCGATGCCGTCACCTCGCGGCGGCTGTTCGTACTGCTGCCGTTTGCCATGATCGCCGGGATGATCGTCTATGCCGGGCTGCCGTTTGAGCCGGAGGCTTGGGCGCTGGCCAGCATTGGTGCGGCAATGTTGCTGGGCATTGTCTTGCTGCGACAGGCCAGCATGCTGCCACTTTTCTGCGGGTTTGCTGCTGCTTGGCTGGGCTTTTGCCTGCTGCCGCTGCACGGGGCGTGGTTTGGGACGACGATGCTGGCGCGGCCGGCATTCGGAACCTATGAGGCGCGCGTCGACGAGGTGATTTCGGCGACCGACGAGGCACGTCGGATTGTAGTCACCGGTATCACGCCGGTTACGGGTGATCGACCGGTTGATATCGTCAAAGCGCGACTGGTGGTGCCGCCGCAGCCGCCATTAGCGCCGGGTGATATTATTCGCGGCAGGATTAGGCTGGCGCCAGTGCCCGGGCCGATCCTGCCTGGCGCGTTCGACAGCCAGTTCCACGCCTACTTCGCGGGCATCGGCGCCTATGGCAATGTGACCAGCGAATTCAGCCTGGTCTCGACCGGCAGCGA
>JAQGKG010000252.1 GCA_028290245.1 Devosia sp.
CGACTTCCGCCACCACGCCCAGATTATGGGTGATGAACAGGATGGACATGCCGAACTGCTCCTGCAGCCGGCGCAGCAGGTCGAGGATTTGCGCCTGGATAGTCACGTCGAGGGCCGTGGTCGGCTCATCGGCAATCAGCAGCGACGGGTTGCAGGCGAGGGCCATGGCGATCATCACGCGCTGCCGCATGCCGCCGGACATATGATGGGGATAATCGTCGAGGCGCCGTTCCGCATCGGGAATTTCGACATGCTTGAGCATGGCCAAGGCCCTGGATCGCGCCTCGGAATGACTGACAGTCTCATGCAGCGCGATCATCTCGCCGATCTGATCGCCTACCGTAAAAAGCGGATTTAGCGAGGTCATCGGTTCCTGGAAGATCATGGCGATCTCCCGCCCGCGCACCGCACGAAACTGCCGCGGTTTGAACTGCGCCAGATCGTGAACCTGCTCCTGTCGGTCCCGAAACAGGATTTCGCCGCCGGCAATGGCTCCAGGCTTGGCCAGCAGACCCATGATGGACAAGCTGGTGACCGATTTTCCCGAGCCGCTTTCTCCGACCACCGCCAGCGTCCGCCCGCACTTGAGATCGAAGGTAACGCCGTCCACCGCCTTGGCGGTCACGCGTTTAGTGACGAACCATGTACGCAAGTCGCGCACGGAAAGGATGGTGTCGGCCGCCAGGCTGGTCATGAGGTCCGCCCGCAATGCGGGCATTTATGTCCGGGCGAGCCCGGCAGATGAGGCTGGTGACGACTGGCCGTCACAGCTTCGGCGCCGAGGATGGCGTAGCGCGGCTCGAAAGTGCGATGCAGGGTACTCGGCACACCGGCGCTGTCGGTTACGACCAGATCACCATCGACCAGATCGAACAGCGTGAACTCCGCCGGCTTGCCCGTTGCCAGTTCCACCACCGGCTTGTTTATGGCCCGTTTCGACGCGTTTGTCGAAGCAACCACGACATCGTCGAGGGTCATGCCCAGTGATAGGAGCTTGCTCATCGTCGTCGCCAAGTCCCAGACCGAGGTGTCGAGCGAACGATTATGGAGGTCCGTCGAGATCGTGTTGGGCTTGAGCCCGCGTTCCAGTGCGATCCTGCCGACATCGAAGGAGAACGAGGCCCCGCCGTGACCGACATCGAGGATGATGCCGCGCCGGCTCGCTTCCTCGGCCAACTTATAGAGATCCTCGTCCTCGATGATCGAACCGCCCTGCTTGCCATTGAAGCAGTGTGTGACGATATCGCCCTCTGTCAGAAGCCCCAACACGTCGTCATAGAGCGGCGGCGGCTCGCCGACATGCACCATGACCGGGATATCAAGGATGCGGCAGAGCTTTTTGGCCAACTTGAGCGGCACCAGGTCCCAGCCTCCGGTGATCACTGCGCTGGCCCGCACCTTGAGTCCGACGACGACGTCGCGGTTTTCCTTGATGACGCGGATGGTGCGGTCGATATCGATCGAGCGCATGTCCATCAACTCGCTGACGCGGTTGCAGGCAACGAGACCGATCGAACCGAGATTGAGGAAGGCGTAGATATTCTCGCGGGCAGGTTCGATGATGAACTCCCGCAATCCAATGAAATTGCCTTCGCCTGCAGAACCGGCATCGACGATGGTCGTCACGCCATGCTGCGCGCCGCCCTGTTCGGGTCGGATGCCGATATCGGTTCCGCCATACCAGACATGAGCGTGCAGGTCCGTCCAACCGGGCGACAGATAGGCACCGTTGGCCTGGATAGTCTGTGCGCCTTCCGCAGCAATAGACGCTCCGAAGTCCAGGATGGCGCCATCCTGGCCGACGAGCACATCGAGCCCGGGCGGTAGACCTGCCTGCCCGAAGCCGATTGGTTTGGCGCCCTTGATGAGCAGGTTTTGCGATTGGGATTTGAAGCGGTTATCGAACATCAGACATCCTTGGCAAGCCGTGGATCGAGGAAGTCGCGCAGGCCATCGCCCAGCAGCTGCAGCGAAAGCACGGTGACGATGATGGCCCCGCCCGGGAACCACATGATCCAGGGCGCCTGATCGAGATATTGGCGGCCTACGGAAATCATGGTGCCCCAGGTCGGGATATCGGGCGAAATACCGACGCCGAGAAAAGACAGCCCTGCCTCGGCGAGGATGGCATTGGCGAAGATGAACGTCGCCTGCACCAGTAGCGGCGACGTGACGTTGCGCAGCACATGCCGGACCAGGATAACCGGCGTCGGCACTGCGAGGGCCCGCGCAGCCTCGACATAGGGGAGTTCGCGGATCACCAGCGTTGAGGCACGCACCACGCGGGCAAGCCGCGGCGCATAGACCGTGCCTAGCGCGATCACCACATTGGTCGCCGACGCCCCCAGCGCGGCGACCAGCGCAATGGCAAGGAGGATATCGGGGAACGCCATCATCGCGTCGATCAAGCGCGAAACCGGGGCATCGAGCCGACGGAAGAACCCTGCCGTAAGGCCGAGGAACACCCCGATAATTGTAGAGAAAACGACGACCGACACGCCCACCGTGATTGAGGTCTGGCCGGAATACAGCACGCGGGTAAAGATGTCCCGACCCAGGTCGTCCGTACCGAACAGATGCGCCATGCTCGGCCCCTGCATGCGATCGCGAACCGCGAGCTGGGCGGGCTCATAGGGCGAGATCAACGGCGCGAACAACGAAAGCAGGATCATCGCCGTGATGACGATCAGTCCCGCTAGCGCCGTAGGTCGGCTTACAATCTTGGCGAGCAGGCTCGGTTCGCTAAAACCGGATTGGGTGACAGTGGCCATCAGTAACGCACCCGCGGATCGATGATGAGGTAAAGCATGTCGATGGCGAAATTGACCAACACATAGAGCCCAGCGACCACCAGCAGCGCACCTTGAATTACCGGGTAGTCGCGTCGCAAAACGGCCGAGACGATGAGATTGCCGATGCCTGGCAGCCCGAACACGGTCTCGGTAACAATGGCCCCGGACACCAGGAGGGCCGCCGTCAGCCCGATCACGGTCATGATGGGAATGAGAGCATTCTTGAAGGCGTGCCTGCCAACCACGCGCCACTCGCTCATGCCCTTGGAACGGGCCGTGCGCACATAATCGTCGTTGAGCACGTCGAGCATGGATGCGCGCGTAAAGCGGGTGATCAGCGCCGAGCTGATCAGCCCGAGCGTCGCGGCCGGCAGCACCAGATGATGCAGGCGTTCTCCGAAGCTGGCGCCGGGGCCACCATAGCCGGAGGAATCGAACCAACCCAGCTTCACGGCGAAAAACTGCATGAAGATCAGCCCCAGCCAAAAGCTAGGGATCGAAGCCGCCAGCATGGCCAGAGCGGTCGCAGCCTGGTCGAAAACCGAGCCGCGCCAGTAGGCAGAAAGGATGCCGACCGGCAGCGCGATTAGCGTGGCAATCGACAGCGAGAACACAGTCAAGAAGAAGGTCGGCTCGGCACGCTGCAGCAAGGCTTGCGTTACCGGCTGGCCCAGAAAGATCGACTGTCCGAAATCACCGCGTACGATGCCCCAGACATAGGAGACGAATTGCTCCGGGATCGAGGCGTTAAGCCCCAGCCGCTGGCGAAGGCTGGCGATATCGGCAGCGGTGGCATCGGGGCCGAGCATGACCGCAGCCGGGTCGCCGGGCGTGACACGCACGATGACGAACACGATGGTGACAACCAGCGCCATGACCACCAGCATGCCGAACATGCGATTGAGTGCGGAACGGACCATTGCGTCGAGCTCCCGGTTCAGATCAGCCGCCGCGACCTGGGCCGCGGCGGTCAGGGAAGGAGTGCCTATTCGGCGGCGAGGTATGCGTTCCAGAAATAGGGCCATGGTGCCGGCACCATGCCATCGAGGTTCGGTGCCTGAGCCGCCAGCGCGTTGAAGTTACCGACCTTGAACAGCGGCACCTCGTCGTAGATCACCTTCTGCACGTCGGCGAAAAGAGCAACGCGCTTGGCCGGATCGACCTCGGCGTTGAACGCATCGACGGCCGCATGCTTGGCATCCGACACCCACCAACCGGGCGAAGTGTCGTTCATCACGCCCATCAAGGCTGGCTCGGAAAGGAACGGGCTATGGCTGATGTAGACGTCCCACAAAGCCGGATCGGCGCGATTGGTGGTGAGCGTCGCCCACTCCACCACATCCATCTGTACCTTGAAGCCGGCCGCCTCGAGATAGGCCTGCGCCACCTGGGCCATCTTGTAGTGGAACTCGTATTGCCGGCTGGTCAGAATGCGCAGCGGCGTGCCGTCATAACCCGCCTCGGCCAACAAGGCCTTTGCCGCTTCGGTATCGCCAAGTGGCTTATAAGGCTCGGTGCCCTTTTCGGTGTGCCAGGTATTGCCTTCTGGATAGAAGGCGCCGTCGATCGAGAAGAACTCCTCCGAACCGTAAGCTGCCAGCATCATGTCTTCGGGTGCCAGCGCTGCCTGCACGGCTTTGCGGATCCGAATGTCCGAGCTCAGGCCTTCCTTGGTATTGAAGATGAACGCCGGCCAGCCGAAGGGCTTGAGCACGACAGGTTCGGTCGCGCCGCCCGAAATGCGCTCGAACGCCTCGACCGGCAGCGCATCGGCATAAGCAAACTGCCCCGATACCGCGCCTTCGATACGGGTGTTAGGATCCGGCACCGGCACAAAGCGGATTTCATCGAGATATTGATGACGGGCGCCGCCATAGCCATTGGCCTCGCCCTCCAACGGCACATAGCCGTCGAAACGTGCCAGTTGGATATACTGATCTGGCATGCGCTCCTTGAGCATATAGGGCCCGGTGCCGATGAACGCCTCGAGCGGATCCTGGGCAGCATTTTCTTCGGGAATGACAATCGCTGCAGAATTGTTCAGCGATAGCAGGGCGACCAGCGGTGCATAGGGCTTCTTGAGCGTGATGACGACCGTCGCATCATCGGGCGCTTCGACGCTGGCGATGATTTCCGAGGTCTGCTTGCCGCGCGAGGCGAGCCTGGTCCAACGATCGAGCGAAGCCACGACGTCGGCCGAGGTCATGTCGCTACCGTCATGGAACTTGATGCCGGTGCGCAACGGGATCGTATAGGTCAGACCATCGGCCGAAATGGTCGGCAATGCCGCGGCCAGCAGCGGCGTGGGGCCCCAGTCGGCATCGAACGTATAAAGCGTCTCGTAGATATGCTGGGTGATGATGCCAACCAGATCGGCCGTGGACGCCATCGGGTCCAGCGTTGGCGGCTCCCCGATCGTCGCCACATCGATCACCCCGCCCGCCGCTTGGGCAAAGGCTAATGAATTTGCAGAACACAGCGCCACAAAGCTCGTGGCCATAGCCAATACGAAATGCTTCATCGTCATCCCTCCATATTCTGTACTAATGGAATATATGCTGTTAATCGGGATGATCTTACATCTGCACGTTTTTTCGTCAAGAACCCATTGTGCATGCGAAATAGGTTGCGCGTTCTAGAGTGAGAACGCACCGCACCGATCAGGATTTGCGGGCCAATGGCCACCGTCCACTTTGAGGTGGATGCAGACGGCCCGCATCCAGATCGAAATCCTTGAAAGCAGATTATGGTTGACTGTCGAAGTCACTCGCGCAGCTGCAAGATCGTGAAGGAAGCCAAGAGGCCACGAAACAACCAATGAGCCAGAGCTTTCCCCCTCCCCCTCTACTGCTTCCGGGATCATTGTGTCGGTGTTCGCAGTGGACGCGCCACGTGCCATAGGGTCTTGACCACTCGCGGCATACGTCTGGTGAATGGCGAGCAGTTCTTCGCCGGAAATCTAGCCACGTTGTCAAATTGGGCGCCTGCAGTGGCTTCCAACTGGCCGCCAAGATGTGGGTCAATAAATTACTTCTGGTCGGTGCAACCAACATTTGAATGGTGCGTTACGCGCGAAACCGAGGCCATATGGCTCGGTTGATCGCGGCGCATCTGCTGCAGATGCGTTTGTATCCATGTTGCTCAAGGAGGATATGGCTATGAAAACGTTCGAATACTCTCCCTTTTATCGCTCCACCGTGGGGTTCGACCGGCTGTTTGACATGCTGGACAACAGCGTGGGACCCGACTGGCCGCCCTACGATATCGAGAAGCTTGGCGACAACGAGTACCTCATCAAGATGGCGGTTGCCGGTTTCAGCCAGGATGACATCGAACTGGTGCAGACCGGAACCGACCTGGTGGTAACAGGCGAGAAAGTGACCGGCGAGAACCAGCGCCAGTTGCTGCATCGCGGGATCGCTCAGCGCAACTTCAAGCAGACCTTCAATCTTGCCAGCCATGTCAAGGTGGCAGGTGCAAAGCTTGAGAACGGTCTGCTGAGCATAGAGCTGGTTCGTGAACTGCCCGAACAGCTCAAGCCACGCCGCATCGAGATCGGTGTCAGTCCGACGCAGACCGCTGCGCAGGACAATGAGCCCAAGCAGATCGAAAAAAACACGCGAGCCGCATAACGTTCCGCATCTCGCAAAGCTGAGATCAGCTCTCCGGTTCGCCGGAGAGCTCCTTTTCCAATGGAGAAAGCAGATGAGCCAATCTCATTTGGATCGCCCTGGTAGCTTTGGCGCGGTCCATAGCAGGAAGCGACCGCACTGCGACCCTGCTGATGTGGTCAATGACACAAGCATATCGACGGAGGAGAAACGTGCGCTGCTGGCCGACTGGGCATCGGACCGACGCGCCGTGCTTGATCACCCGGCTCTCCGACGACTGGACACGGGTGAAATCGTCGACATCGATACCGTGCTCGACGCGCTCAAGCGGCTTGACGAACTTGAACTAGCCGGGTCATGGCCCCCGCTGCATAAGCGTAAAGCCAATGGGCAACGTGCTGGCTGGACTTTCCGGAGGGACGATGACGACGACGAACCACCGCCATGTCCGTCTGCAGCGAAGCCTTGGAAGCCCCGTCCCTTGTTGGACGCCACTGCGGGGTTGATTGCCGCCTAATGCGTAGATGTGGCCGTTGCCGATGCCCGGCGACGGCCCGCTGCAAACGATTGACAGCTTTCAGGATTGCGACTGTAAAGGATCTGCAAGGGTTTGGTAGCCGACCGGCGAGTCGGGGGTGAACTTCAGAGGCAGCTTTCAGGGCGAGAGATCACCGAACCAGCGTCTCCCTCAAACATAGCGACCATTTTCTGGCAGCTTCATCCAAGTCCCGCCGGACTTGCCAGCCATCAGATTGCTGGCGCCGCCATTAGTCTGCCTGGGGCTTCATCGGCCATGTACACCTTCGACACGGGTAATGCGTTGGTCCGCAATGGCTTCGCCGATGCCATCGCCTATGGCGCGCCATTCTTCTCAAACCCTGATCTGGTCAAGCGCTTCTCTGACGGTCTCGCGCTTAGCCCTGGTGATCGCGATACATTTTATGGCGGTGGAGCCACCGGGTTATGTGGACTATCCGCGAGTGTCCGAGGTGACCGGTTCAACTTAGGCTTGAACAGGTTGTCCAAGTCGGACGGCGGCGGGCATTCCGTGTACGTCGCTGCGCGAACGTCCGCTTCGAGGTGGGCTCAGGAGGTCGTTTAACGGCCGAATCGGGCGCGAAGCCGCCGTATGCTAACGCACCATCGTCAGTTTCGACGCGCGGTTCTCTCGATAGCCGAGTTTAGTACGTCCAACTCAAATTCGGTGATGAGCTAATTGACTAACAAGACACAACAATAAAGCTGTGTACTAAAATGCCGAAATCACCAGCTTTGGAGAACAACGGGCCTAGAGAGAGCATTTCGTCTGGTTTGACTGCTACCGCGGTCATCAGGTTCAGCGGCAAGGCCCGCACACGCTGGGCTTTTCGCCCCTGCCCTAAGGCCCAGAGAATGTTCACTGCCGAAAGATTGG
>JAQGKG010000269.1 GCA_028290245.1 Devosia sp.
ACGGCGCCGATATCGCCCGCGAGCTCTACACCTCGCTGCTGGTCGATCGCACCACCGGCCGCGTCTCCTTCGTCATCTCGACCGAAGGCGGCATGGACATCGAGGCCGTGGCGCATGACACGCCCGAAAAGATCGTCGCCGTCGACATCGACCCGACCGCTGGCGTCACCGAAGCCAATATCGCCGAGATCGTCGCCACCCTCGAACTCGATGGCGATGCCAAGACCGATGCGGCCAAGCTGTTCCCGATCCTCTACAAGGCCTTCACCGATACCGACATGAGCCTGTTGGAAGTGAACCCGCTGATCGTGATGACAGATGGTCACCTGCGCGTGCTCGACGACAAGGTCAGCTTCGACAATAACGCCGCCTTCCGCCACGAAGAGCTCAAGGCTCTGCGTGACCTCAGTGAAGAAGACGCCAAGGAAATCGAAGCCAGTAAGTTCGACCTCGCCTACGTTGCCCTCGATGGCAACATCGGCTGCATGGTCAATGGCGCGGGTCTTGCCATGTCTACCATGGACATCATCAAGCTCTATGGCGCCGAGCCTGCGAACTTCCTCGATGTTGGCGGCGGTGCTTCCAAGGAGAAGGTGACGGCGGCGTTCAAGATCATCACCGCCGATCCGGCCGTGAAGGGCATCCTGGTCAACATCTTCGGCGGCATCATGCGCTGCGACGTCATTGCCGAAGGCGTTATCGCCGCGGTCAAGGAAGTCGGCTTGCAGGTGCCATTGGTGGTTCGTCTCGAAGGCACCAACGTCAAGGAAGGCAAAGCCATCCTTGAAAACTCGGGTCTCAACGTAATCTCGGCTGACGATCTCGACGACGCCGCACAGAAAATCGTGAAAGCCGTGCAGGGCTGAGCAGCAGCAGCACCGCCATTTTCATAGTCCGCGCTCCGGCGCAGGATACCGGCGCCAGCCGGAACAAAACGGAAGCACAAGTCGATGTCCATCCTCGTCAATAAAGACACCAAGGTTCTCGTGCAGGGCCTGACCGGCAAGACCGGTACATTCCACACCGAGCAGGCCTTGGCCTACTACGGCACCAAGATGGTCGGCGGAATCAACCCCAAGAAGGCCGGCGAAACCTGGACTTCGGGCGTTGATGGCTCGGCTAGTCTGCCGGTCTATGCCACCGTTGCCGAAGGCAAGGAGCGCACCGGCGCCAATGCCTCGGTGATCTATGTGCCGCCTCCCGGCGCCGCTGCTGCCATCGAAGAAGCCATCGACGCGGAAATCCCGCTGATCGTCTGCATTACCGAAGGTATTCCGGTTCTCGACATGGTTCGGGTCAAGGCCAAGCTGATTGGCTCCAAGTCGCGGCTGATCGGGCCGAACTGCCCGGGCGTGCTGACGCCAGAAGAGTGCAAGATCGGCATCATGCCCGGTTCGATTTTCTCGAAGGGTTCGGTAGGCATTGTTTCCCGCTCGGGCACGCTTACCTATGAAGCAGTGTTCCAGACCACCAATGAAGGCCTCGGCCAGACCACTGCCGTCGGTATCGGTGGTGATCCGGTCAAGGGCACCGAGTTCATCGACATGCTCGAAATGTTCCTCGCCGACGAAGCGACCAAGTCGATCATCATGATTGGCGAAATCGGCGGTTCGGCCGAAGAAGACGCCGCGCAGTTCCTGATCGACGAAGCCAAGCGCGGCCGTCGCAAGCCAATGGCTGGCTTCATCGCTGGCCTGACCGCTCCTGCCGGTCGCACCATGGGTCATGCTGGCGCCGTTATTTCGGGCGGCAAGGGTGGCGCCGAAGACAAGATCGCCGCGATGGAAGCCGCTGGCATCCGCGTGTCGAAGTCCCCGGCCCGTATCGGCCGGACGCTTGCCGAAGTGCTGAAGGGCTAAATTATGCGGCTCGATGCCATCCCGTTCGGTACGACCGACTGGTCGCAGGTCGAGCGAGAGCAGCATGCCGGTGATGTCGGGGAAGCCATCTGGCGTACCCGGCATTTTGGACCTGACACCAATCGGGTGCGGGTTCGGATGATGGAGTATTCGGCGGGATATGTGGCGGACCACTGGTGCGCCAAGGGGCACATCCTGTTGTGCCTGTCCGGCGACCTCTCCACGACGCTCGAAGATGGGCGGATATTCGAGCTGACGGCGGGCATGAGTTATCAGGTCGCGGACGATGCCGAGAAGCATCGCTCGTCAAGCCGTAACGGAGCAGTGCTATTCGTGGTCGACTAACGAATAGTCCGAAGGTCTGTCGCGCTTTCGCCATCGAACGGTGGTAAGCCGATCACGATCCAATGAGCTGCGGCGCCTTTTGGGGCGCCGTAAGTCTTAACAAGATACAAAGGATATGCGGTCAATATTCGCGAAAATCTGACCGCCCATTATGCCAGCCCGATGCTGGCCCGTTGAGAAGGATGGCGGGGCGTTGGCCTCGCACAAAAAAGCGATGACACGACAGGAAAAGAACGACACGTTCTTGCTGACTTCGTTCCTATATGGTGGGAACGCCAACTACATCGAGCAGCTGTATTCCCGCTACAAGACAGACCCCTCCAGCGTGGATTCCACCTGGCAGAGCTTCTTTTCCAAGCTCGACGACGGCGAGGGTGTCGCCCAGCAAAACGCCGACGGCCCAAGCTGGGGCCGTAAGGACTGGCCGCAGAGCGCCAATGGCGAACTGGTCAGTGCCCTTGATGGTAACTGGGGCGAGATCGCCATCAAGACCGAAAAGGCCATTGCCAAGAAGGCCGAGGCCATGGGCGTCGCCAAGTCATCGGTAGCCGATGTGCTGCAGGCGACGCGCGACTCGATCCGCGCCATCATGATGATCCGCGCCTACCGCATGCGCGGCCATCTGCATGCCGATCTCGATCCGCTCAAGATGAAGGCCGATGAGCCGGCGCCGGAACTCGATCCAGCAAGCTACGGCTTCACCGAAGCCGACAACAGCCGCAAGATTTTCGTCGATGGCTATCTGGGTCTCGAATACGCGACCATTCCCGAGATGCTGGCGATCCTCAACCGCACCTATTGCGGCACGCTGGGCATCGAGTTCATGCATATTTCCGACCCTGAAGCCAAGCAGTGGATTCAGGAACGCATCGAAGGTCCTGACAAAGAAATCACCTTTACCAAGGAAGGCAAGAAAGCCATCCTTTCCAAGCTGATCGAGGCCGAAGGCTTCGAGAAGTTCATTGACGTCAAGTATACCGGCACCAAGCGCTTCGGCCTCGATGGCAGCGAATCGACCATTCCGGCGCTCGAGCAGATCATCAAGCGCGGCGGTGCCATGGGCATCAAGGATATCGTGCTGGGCATGGCCCACCGTGGTCGCCTCAACGTGCTGACCCAAGTGATGCAGAAGCCGCATCGCGCCCTGTTCCACGAGTTTAAGGGCGGCGCCTTCTATCCTGACGATGTCGAGGGATCGGGCGACGTGAAGTACCATCTGGGTGCTTCGTCCGATCGTGAGTTCGACGGCAACAAGGTCCATCTGTCGCTGACCGCCAACCCGAGCCATCTCGAGATCGTCGATCCCGTGGTGCTGGGTAAGGCCCGCGCCAAGCAGGACCAGCATATCTCGCCCGATGGCAAGCTGGTCAACATCGCAGTGGACGGCAAGCCCGACCGCTCGATGGTGCTGCCGCTGCTGATCCATGGCGACGCGGCGTTTGCCGGGCAGGGCGTCATTGCCGAATGCCTGGGTCTTTCCGGCCTCAAGGGTCACCGCACCGGCGGCTCGATCCACTTCGTCATCAACAACCAGATCGGCTTCACCACCAGCCCGATGTATTCGCGCTCGTCCCCATATCCAACCGATGTGGCCAAGATGATCGAAGCGCCGGTGCTGCATGTGAACGGCGACGATCCCGAAGCCGTGGTGTTTGCCGCCAAGGTCGCGGTCGAATATCGCCAGAAGTTCGGCAAGCCTGTCGTCATCGATATGTTCTGCTATCGCCGCTTCGGTCATAACGAAGGCGACGAGCCAAGCTTCACCCAGCCCCTGATGTACTCCAAGATTCGGAGTCTCAAGACCACGCTGGAAATCTACTCGGAAAAGCTGATCGGCGAAGGCCATCTGACAGCCGACGAGATCAACCAGATGAAGGCCGATTGGCGCGCCAAGCTGGAAGCCGAGTTCGAGACCGGCCAGGACTATCGCCCCAACAAGGCCGATTGGCTGGATGGCGCCTGGAAAGACTTCAAGCCGGCTGACCAGGAAGGCCCGCGTCGCGGCAATACCGGCGTCGAGATCGACCAGCTGGTCAAGATCGGCACGGCGCTGACGCGCGTTCCCGAAGACTTCAACGTCCACAAGACGGTCAAGCGCTTTATGGACAATCGTCTGGCGGCTATCGAATCTGGCGAAGGCGTGGATTGGTCCACAGCCGAGGCTTTGGCCTTCGGTACGCTGGTGACCGATGGTCATCCGGTGCGCCTGTCGGGCCAGGACGTCGAACGCGGCACCTTCAGCCAGCGCCATTCGGTGCTGAATGATCAGCAGGTCGACAACAAGAGCTATACCCCGCTCAACAATCTCGCTGACGATCAGAGCCGCTACGAAGTCATCAACTCGATGCTTTCGGAAGAGGCCGTGCTCGGCTTCGAGTATGGCTACTCACTGGCTGAGCCCAGGGCCCTGACCGTGTGGGAAGCCCAGTTCGGCGACTTTGTGAACGGCGCCCAGGTGGTGATCGACCAGTTCATCTCGTCAGGCGAACGCAAGTGGTTCCGCATGTCTGGCCTCGTGATGCTGCTGCCGCATGGCTATGAAGGCCAGGGTCCGGAGCATTCCTCGGCTCGCCCCGAGCGCTTCCTGCAGCTTTGCGCCGAAGACAACATGCAGGTCGCAAACTGCACGACGCCGGCGAACTACTTTCACGCCCTGCGCCGTCAGGTGACCCGCGACTTCCGCAAGCCGCTGATCCTGATGACGCCCAAGAGCCTGCTGCGCCACAAGCGTGCCACCTCGGGGCTGGTCGAAATGGGTCCGGATTCCTGCTTCCATCGTCTCCTGTGGGACGATGCCGAGGCACCTGGCGCGCCAAAGACCACGACGAAACTTGTCAGCGACGACAAGATCCGTCGCGTCGTGCTGTGCACCGGCAAGGTCTATTATGACCTCTTGGAAGACCGCGAGAAGAAGGGCATCGACGATGTCTATTTGCTCCGCATCGAGCAGCTTTATCCGTTCCCGGCCAAGGCGCTGCTCGACGAGCTCAGCCGCTTCAAGAATGCCGAGATCATCTGGTGCCAGGAAGAACCCAAGAATATGGGTGCCTGGGCGTTCATTCAGCCCTATGTTGAATGGGTGTTCGACCAGATGGGCCGCACCGGCCAGCGCGTCCGTTACACCGGCCGCCCGGCGTCTGCCTCCACTGCCACGGGTCTGATGCGGACCCATCTCGCTCATCTGCAGGCTTTCCTCGACGAAGCCCTCGGTCAAGAAAGGACAATACCAATGTCTACTGAAATCCGCGTCCCCACCCTTGGCGAGAGCGTTACCGAGGCTACCATCGGCCAGTGGTTCA
>JAQGKG010000313.1 GCA_028290245.1 Devosia sp.
GTTGTTGGCTGCTTCCTGCATCGCGAGCAGGTCGGGCAGCAGTTGTTCGGCAATGCCCAGGCCGCCATTCTGGGACATGGTCGCGCCCATCTGTTCGGCCTGCATCGAGCGCCAGGTGTCTTCGCCGAAACCGCCGCCCATGACGCTCTGGTCGGTCTTGATCGACGAGAACAGTTCCTTGGTCAGCGTATTGAGGAAGACGCCCTCGAGTTCTTCAGCCTGCGCCTTGACCTTGGCATATTGGACCGGCGTCAGCGTTGAGCCGGGCTTGGCGACAGTTCCCAGCATCATCACAGCACCTCGATTTCGGCCTGCAGGGCGCCAGTGGCCTTGATGGCCTGAAGGATGGCAATAAGGTCGCGTGGGGCGATCCCCAGCGCATTGAGGCCATCCACCAGTTCCTGCAGCGTCACCGACTCGTTGACCACCGCGAGGGCGGTTTCGGAGAGGTTGGCGTTGAGGGTGGTGCTGTCCTGAACCGCCGTGACGCCATTGCTCAGCGGGGCCGGTTGCACGATGGTCGGGTCTTCGGCGATGGTGACGGTAAGATTGGATTGGGCCACGGCAACGCTCGAGACGCGGACATCCTTGCCCATGACGATGATGCCGGAATTTTCGTCGATGACAATCTTGGCCACTTGATCGGTTTCGACCATCAACTGCTCGATGTCGGTCAGCAGATCGACAATATTGCCATTGAAGCCCGGGGGCAGGGTGACACGCACAGTGGCGGGATCTTCCGGCGTTGCGGTCGGCGCGCCGATGAAGTCGTTGACCGCCAGCGCAATACGGCGCGCCGTGGTCAGGTCGGGATTACGCAGCGCCAGCCGCAGCGAGGTTTGCGAGCCCAGGTGGAAGTCGATTTCGCGTTCGATCATGGCGCCGGATGAAATGCGGCCGGTGGTCGGCACGCCGGAGATGATGGTGGCGGCGTCGCCCTCGGCCTTGAAACCGTTGATGGAGACGGGGCCCTGCGCAATGGCATAGACCTCGCCATCGGCGCCGAGCAGTGGTGTTACCAGCAGCGTGCCGCCCTGCAGGCTGTCACTGTCGCCCATGGCGGCAACCGAGACGTCCATGCGCGAGCCTTGGGTGGCGAAAGCCGGCAGGTTTGCGGTGACCATGACGGCGGCAACGTTGGCCGTACGCACGTTTTCGCCGGCCGTGTTAACGCCGAGGCGTTCCAGCATGGATTGCAGGGATTGCTTGGTAAAGGGGGAATTGTTGAGGCTATCGCCGGTGCCGTTGAGGCCGACAACTAGGCCGTAGCCCACCAGTTGGTTTTCGCGGACGCCTTCGAAGTCGACGATATCCTTGATGCGGGCAGCCGCAGCGCTGGCCTCGACCGCCGGCAGCAACACCGTGGTGATGGTGAGCGCCCCGGCTATAATATGGCGCAACAGTGATTTGGTCATCAGGTATCCCCGTCGTCTCGTCGCACCATCCCCATGGCGCAACATTCGATAGGGTCATTGCGAAAACCGTGCCAGTTCTGTTCGAGCGACCATCCAACTGAATATAAAGGCTAATTTAGAATGCGTTGAACCTTGGTTGGTTGGGGGCATGCCTTGGTGTGCAATTCTTGCCGGGTTCGTTAATGTCCTGTTAAGGGGTAGCGGCAGATTTTGCCGGTAGACAGCAAAAGTGATTTGAGTCCCAGCTTGCGCATCGACACCACCAATCGAAATTCGGGGATAGGCCGCGGCACTGCTGCGGGTCGCACCGGCTCGGGCGTGGATTTCGTTCCCGCAGGCGGCGCTGCCCCGGCGCGGGTGGCGAGCAATATGCCGACCCAGGCGATGACGGGCATGGACTCCATCCTCGCCTTGCAGGCGGTCGAGGAGCCTTTGACCTCCAAGAAGAAGGCCGTTCGGCGCGGCGCCTCGCTGCTCGATTTGCTGGACGAGATCAAGGCTGACTTGCTGATTGGCAGGGTCAGTGCCGACAGTCTCGACAGCATGGCCACAATGCTAAGTGAGATGCGTGAGCGGAGCTTGCCAGGGCTCGATAGCCTGCTCAATGACATCGAACTGCGGGTGCGCGTCGAACTCGCCAAATTCGGCCGTTACCCGCCGATCTGATTGCCGGTCATCAAATTGTTGTCAATTCCCGGCTACAGGCCTGCTGCGTGGGCAATTTCCTGCATTAAGCACCTGCGTTCTGGATGCTTGCCGCAGGCTTTCGAGGCGCATATATAGGCCGCTTAGGGGCCCATGGGAGTTGAGTCTGCTGATGTCTTCGGGTGCAGAAGTAATTGAATACCGGCCCAGTGACGACGAGCCGTTCATGAACCCGCGCCAGCGGGAATATTTCCGGGCCAAGTTGAATGCTTGGAAGGGTGATATTCTTCGCGAGAGCCGCGAAACCCTCGGTAATCTTCAAGAAGAGAGCCAGAACCATCCTGACATGGCCGATCGTGCCAGTTCGGAAAGCGACCGCTCGCTGGAGTTGCGCACGCGTGACCGCCAGCGCAAGCTAATTTCCAAGATTGATGCTGCGCTGAAGCGCCTCGACGACAATACCTATGGCTATTGCGAAGAGACCGGCGACCCGATCGGTATTGCCAGGCTCGACGCGCGCCCAATTGCGACCCTGAGCCTCGAGGCCCAGGAGATGCATGAGCGCCGCGAAAAGGTCTATCGGGACGAGTGAGTTCCTGCCCAGTTTTTGAGAAGGCCCGCAGTGTTGCGGGCCTTTTTTATTGCGCTGCGCTAGCGGGCTCTACTCAACATTAAGCTTTGCGTACGACGGCTGTTT
>JAQGKG010000347.1 GCA_028290245.1 Devosia sp.
GGCATTGTAGTTTCGGTGATCGGTGGCATCAAACCGCGTCGCCTTGTCATACTTGCCGCTGAGCAACCCGCTCGCCAGCGGCAGCCGCACTATGATGCCTACGTCGCGCTCCGCTGCCTTGGGCAACAACTCCTTGGCCGCATCCTGGCGGAACAGGTTGAAGATGATCTGCAGCGTCGCGCAGCCGGGCTGCTCAAGGCAGATCAGCCCTTCCTCGATGGTCTCGACGCTGGCGCCCCAGTGCCGCACCAGTCCCTCGGCTTTCAGCTCATCCATCCAGCCGAAAATCTGTCCGTCGCGCAAAACGTCGGTTGGCACGCAGTGCAATTGCGCTAGGTCCAGCGTCGCCACGCCCAGCCGATCGGCCGAGCCCTGCAAGCTCGCTCGGATGCTGTCGAGCGAATACTGGTCCGGAAACAGCCCGCTACCACGCCCAAGCTTGGTCGCTACATGCACGCCCGCCGCCTTTGCATGCGATCCGATCCGCGACTCGCTGACCCCACCGCCATAAACGTCCGCCGTGTCCCAGAACGTCACGCCGGCAGCGTCGGCCGCGTCGAGAATAGCGCTCGCCGTCTCGTCGCCTACTGGCCCAAAATCGCCGCCAAGCTGCCAGCAGCCCAGCCCGATTTCGCTGACGTCATAACCTGTCTTGCCCAGCCGACGTGTCTTCATTGGTCTTGTCCTTTGCCCATAGCGCCGGCCTCAGCCAACGGCGTATGACTATAATGGATGGGATCGCCACTCGATCCACAGCCGCAGGCCACGTCGGCGGTAAAGCCAAACTGCCCTATTCGAAATAATCCGGATGCGCCGCGATGGTCTGGCTGAGCAGCACCTCAGCCCGCGCCAGATGGGCCCGCATCGCTGCCTCTGCCCCCGCCACATCGCCCGCGGTAACCGCCGCCACAATCGTCTTGTGCTCGCTGATCGCCAGCTTCGACGATGACGATCCCAGCGTCAGATAGCGAACCCTGTCGAGCTGCATCTTGTGGTCATCGATCAGCTGCCACGCATATTCCACGCCGATCAGCCGCGCCAGGGTGCGGTGAAACAGCTCGTCCAGCGTATGGAAACGCCGGCTGTCATTGGCATTGGATGCGGCTTCCTGCTCAACGATCAACTCGCCCAGAACCGCCCCCGCGTCAGCACCCGGATGCCCGGCCAGCCGCCGAATGATTTCGACCTCGATCGACTCGCGGATAAACCGGCTCTGCCGCACGCCTTCCGGCGAGATTTTCTTGACCACGGTCGCCCGCTTGGGCCGGATCATCAGCAGGCCCTGCTGCGCCAGCCGGATGAAGGCCTCGCGCACTGGTTGCCGCGATACGCCATAGCGGCCGGCGATATCGCTCTCAGAAATCACGTCGCCAGGCCGTAGCGTCATGGTCACAATGTCATCGCGCAGAGCGCCAACGACACGCAGCGCCATGGTTTCCTCTTGAATGTCGGACACGCTGGCGGCCACTTTCGTTGATTCTCTTGATTGACCTTGGGACGGTTAGCTCTGCGGCCGCGCCCGCTGATTGCAAGCTTCCACAGAAATCTAGCGCGTCCTACGCCAAACAAACTCTACTCCTTTTCTATCTTGTATGGTAGACGCTCGTTACGTGCCGGGTTCGATGATCGCGGCACTTGAGTTTTACCGAGACCGGAGAATATCGAATGGCCAAGACCTACGCGCTCGTGGGCACCGGCGGTCGTGCCCGCATGTTCTATGAAGCCATCTTGGGCCCGCATCGCGAACAATCAAGGCTGGTTGCGCTGTGTGACACCAACCAGGTGCGCATGGATTACACCAACCGCGTGATCCAGCAGGAATTCTCAGGCCAGGCGTTGCCCACCTACAAGGCCGCCCAGTTCGCCACCATGCTTGCCGAAACCAAGCCCGACACGGTCATCGTCACCTCCATCGACCGCACCCATCACCACTATATCATTGCCGCCCTCGAAGCCGGCTGCGACGTCATCACCGAAAAACCGATGACCACCGATCCCGAAAAGTGCCAGGAAATCCTCGGCGCCGTTGAGCGCACCGGCCGATCGGTCCGCGTCACGTTCAATTACCGTTATGCGCCGCACAATTCCGCCCTGCGCGAGCTGATCGCCGAAGGCGCCATCGGCAAGGTCACCTCGGTGCATTTCGAATGGCTGCTCGATACCCGCCACGGCGCCGATTACTTCCGCCGCTGGCACCGCGACAAGCGCAATAGCGGCGGCCTTATGGTCCATAAATCCACCCACCATTTCGATCTGGTCAACTTCTGGCTCGGCTCACAGCCGGATACGGTTTTTGCCATGGGCGACCTGAAATTCTATGGCCGCGCCAATGCCGAAGAGCGCGGCGTCTTCACGCCCTACACGCGGACCACCGGCGTCGAAGCCGCCAAGGACGATCGCTTCGCCATCAGCCTGATCGACAATCCGGTTCAAAAGGGTCTCTATTGGGACGCCGAAAAGGAAGACGGCTACCAGCGCGACCAGAACGTTTTCGGCGACGGCATCTCCATCGAAGACACCATGAATGTCATGGTCCGCTACCGGAACAAGGCAGTGATGACCTATTCGCTGCACGCCTATGCGCCGTGGGAAGGCTTCAACGTCTCCATCAACGGCACCGGCGGGCGCCTTGAGCTGATGGTGCGCGAAACCTCATACATCAACGCCGGCTCCACATCGACCGCCGAGGGCGCTGCCAAGGGCATCGATCTCTACCACTTCCCGCTGCACGGCCAAGCACGCGTCGTCCCGGTCATGGCAGGCGAAGGCGGCCACGGCGGTGGCGACAAGATCATGCTCGACGAAATCTTCGGCACCGCCACCCCCAAACCCGGCTACGGCGCCTACCACCGCGATGGCGCCCTGTCGATCTTGACCGGCATCGCCGCCAACCAGTCG
>JAQGKG010000399.1 GCA_028290245.1 Devosia sp.
TGCCCGAGTTCACCGCGCTGGAGAATGTCTCGATGCCGCAACTCATCGCCGGCAAGTCGCAGGCTGAGGCGGACAAGCGCTCGATGGAATTGCTGGACCTGCTCGGGGTTGGTCCGCGCGCCAGTCACCGGCCGGCCGAACTGTCCGGTGGCGAGCAGCAGCGTATTGCCATTGCCCGTGCGGCCGCAAATCATCCCAAGGTGATCCTGGCCGACGAGCCGACCGGCAACCGCGATCCCGAGACCAGCGACATCGTGTTTGGCGCGCTTGCCAACCTGATCAAGAACGAGGGTGCTGCCGCTCTTATCGCCACGCACAACCATGATTTGGCCCGGCGCGCCGACCGGATCGTGACGCTCAAGGGCGGCTTGGTGATCGATCACACTTTGTAATCGAACCAGACGAGCGCATAGTCGGTTCTCCTGATCGAGGAGAACGGCAAATGACTCTGCTGATGATCATCGGAACTATGGCTGTCGTGGCGCTACTGACCACCAAAGGCAGCCGAACGCACTAAAGCGTGGCGGCGATACTTTTGGCCAACGCCGCAAGTTCGGCGTCGTCTGCCTTGGGCCCACCGTGCCCGCCGACTTCCACGCCTTCGTAGACTGGAATGATGTGGAAATGCAGGTGGAACACGGTCTGCCCGGCAGGAGCCTCGTTGAACTGGGCGAGACGGATGCCATCCGCACCGGTTGTCTGTTTCACTGCCTTGGCGATCTTTTGAACCAGCGGCAAGACCGCCAACAGCGCAGCCGGGTCGGCATCAAGCAGGTTGCGCGAGGCGGCCTTGGGAATGACCAGGACATGCCCGCGTGACTGCGGGAAGATGTCCATCATGACCAGAGCGACCTCATCCTCATAGACCTTGTGGGCGGGAATTTCGCTGCGCAGGATCTTGGCGAAGATGTTGGATGGATCGTAGCTCATGGCTCACTCCGCCGGTTGGGAAACGTCAGCTTCGGCCTTTTGGAAGAATCGGAAGCGGAAATAATTGATCACAGCTAGACCCGTGAAGGTTACCGGCACGTAGCGGAATCCACGACGGATGAAGAACAGTGCGATAGTTACAGCGGTCGTGGCACTCATCGCGCCCTTGCCCATGGATGACGTGAAGGATGAGGGTACGATGTGTCGGTAGATCAGCGCATCAGAGCGGTAATAGTCGCGAGCGCGCAGCGCAAAGGCACGCTTGGATATGGCGTATTCGCGGTACTCATCCATACCCATGTCGCCGTGCAGTTCAATCTCAGAGCCTAGCCCCCAAACTTCCGGTGGCGCCAATCGTGACTTGCCGACCTCGATAAAGAGGTCCGTTAGGCCGCTGGGAGTAACATTGTTGGCGTCCCAGCTACTGGCGCCTTTTGCTCCGTGGGACAGGATCAGCACGTCGGCGCGTGCAAGTTTTTGACGCATTGCTTCGTAGTCGCCAACCTTGAAATCCACGCCGGACTTGGCGGTCTCGACGATCCCGCCTAGCTCGGTGAGTTTTTCCACCATGGCCGAACCAAACGCGCCGCTGGCGCCGGTCACCAGAAACCGCCGGCCTTCGATCTGGCAAGTGGTGCCGAAAATCAGGTCGAAGATGTTGGCGAAGGACGAGAAGAAGTTGTGCGGATAGACGTGGTGCATGGCGTGGTAATTGTTGTCGACCCAGAGCAGTCCTTGCTGTCCGCCTACACGGTCCATCGACATGTGGTTATAGTCGAGACCCTCTTCGCGAAGCGTCATCGCCAGCATGACGGTCCGAACGACGGAGACCGCAGCGATGACCGGCCATGGAAAAATAGCGAGGAAAATCAGCGTTCCAGCCATCGAGGCCAGAAATTCCGGCAGGATGTGAAACCAGACGTTTGCCCGCGCATAGGCTGGGTTGATCTGCATATCGACGCCGAGAAACTTATGGTGCACCCAGTGCCACGACGAGAGGCGGCGCAGTAGCGGAATGGATGAGTTTTCCCACTGATGCAGCGTCCAGTGCAATGCGTCGAACAGGGCTGTCGAGGCCACAAAGACGAGGGCGGCCTGCAGCAGGAAGATGACAATGTCCCAGATCATGAAATGTACTTAGCTGCGTTCCGCGGCGGGCGAAAGTGGTCATCGTGACGTGCTTTAGCGGTCAGTGCGCTCACCCTTGCGGAATGGGGTATATTGCTCGAGCACTTCCTGGCTGTGCTCCACCGAGCGGCGTTCGCGCTCCAGATAGTCGGCAACGGCCTCGCGCAGGCCGGGATGGGCCAGCCAATGCACCGAATAGGTGGTGGCGGGGGCATAGCCGCGCGCCAGTTTGTGTTCGCCCTGGGCGCCAGCCTCCACCACGGCCAGCTTGTGCTCGATGGCGTAGTCGATAGCCTGATAGTAGCAGAGCTCGAAATGCAGGAACGGCACGTCGCGGGTGCAGCCCCAATTGCGACCGAAGATGCGGTCCTTACCGACGAAATTGATGGCGCCGGCAATGGGGGTTGGGCCGTCGTAGGCCAGCATCAGTACGATACGGTCCGCCATCGATTCGTTGAGCAGCGAGAAGAACTTGCGATTAAGATAGGGGCGGCCCCATTTGCGGGCGCCGGTATCCTCGTAGAAATCGTAGAACGCGTCCCAGTGTTCTTCGCGCAGGTCGGCGCCGGTGAGCCACTTAATCGTCAGGCCGTCGACCAGCGCGTCACGCCGTTCGCGCTTTATGGTCTTGCGCTTGCGCGAGGACAGCGTGTCGAGGAATTCTTCGAAGCTGGCATAGCCCTCGTTATGCCAGTGAAACTGGGTGTCGACCCGCTTCAGCCAGCCATCGCCACTAATGGCATCTGCTTCCGCCTCGGGCACGAAAGTCGCATGTACTGATGACGCGTCGCGCTGGATGGCGAGTTGCTGGGCGGTAGAGAGCAATGCGGCGGTGATTGCCGCGTCGCCGGAGGGCACCAGCAGCTTGGGAGCGGTCGCAGGGGTGAATGGCACCGAGCATTGCAGCTTGGGATAATAGCTGCCGCCCGCGCGTTCCAGCGCGTCGGCCCAGCCGTGATCGAACACATATTCGCCCATGGAATGCGACTTGAGGAATAGCGGCATCAGGCCCAATGGCTGCTCATCCTCATCACTGAGCAAAATGTGCTGCGGCTGCCAGCCGGTCTTGGGAGTGGCGCAGCCCGACTTCTCAAGCGCCAGGAAAAAGGCGTGGTCGAGGAACGGGTTATCCGTCACCCCTGACGTTGACGGGACAAGGCTGTTCCAGACGTCAGCGGGAATGCTGGCCGTGCTGGAATAGATGGTGGCGCGCAATGTGGGCTGATCGGCCAAGGGACGTCCGAGCGGAGAGGAAGCGTCCCCCAAGATAGGACGCTTCGCTCAGCAATGTAAGGTTATCCGCGCCAATCACGCAGATTTGGCGGGAGCAAAACCTTCGAACACGATCTGATCAACGAATGGCGCGGCGGCATCGGCTTCCGGCTGCGAGCGGATGGTCCATGCCGTCACCGGCTTGCCCAGGGCGCGCCAGAAAGTGATGGCGGGGAGCTGCAAAGCCTTGTCGTGGCATGAGATGAAATCGAACTGCGTCTCGTGCCAGTGGAGCAGGTGACGGAGCGTGTAGCGCTGCTGCTCGGTGAGATGGGTATCCCAGTCCTTGTTTTCGTAGTCATAGGTGATGATGCCGCGCGGGCCGGTAAAACCGAACTGGCGGATGGCCGTGAGCAAATTGGGATCGAACGATTCGATCGTCACCGGGCCTTCGTAGGCCTTGAGTAGTTCGGCAACCGAGCGCGCCAGCAGTTGAGTGCCATGGGCATCGCGCAGATGCTAGAGCTCGATCTGCAGCAGCGTGCGGCCAGCAATTTGGGCCAGGAAATCGGCGAACTTCTGTGGGCAATCGCCGGCAGCGCTATCGAGCAGGGGCGTCGTCGTGATTTCGCCAGATGTCACGTCCGCAACGGCGCCGTCCTTGTCCAGCAAGCGTTTCATGTCGTCGTCATGGAACACCACGGGCACGCCGTCCGACGTTATCTGCACGTCGCATTCGATGGCAAAGCCGCCCGCGATCGCCGCCTCGAAGGCGCTGGCGCTGTTTTCGATCACGCCGTTGGCGCGGTCATGCAGGCCACGATGGGCGATCGGAGCGGGAAAAAGAGCGTCGGTCATGCTGGCCTCGTCGTGTTGAGACGCCTCATTGGCAGCGTTGTGTGACGATCGTGTTGCAGCGACGGTCTAGCTTAGACTTCCACCACGGCTTCGATTTCCACGGCAGCGCCGAAGGGCAGGGAGGCCACGCCGAAGGCTGCGCGAGCATGCTTGCCCTTGTCGCCAAGCACGCCGACCAGCAGGTTTGAGCAGCCATTGGCTACCAGGTGCTGCTCGGTGAACTCGGGCGTCGAGGCGACGAGAACCGTTACCTTGAGGATACGCTTGATCTCATCGAGCGGGACGCCGCCCATGTGGACGATCTGCGACAGGACATTGAGCGCTGCCAATTCGGCAGCGTTGCCGCCCTGTACGACGTTCATATTGTCGCCGAGACGGCCGGTCACAACGCCATTGCCATCGGCTGAAATCTGGCCGGACACGTAGAGGATATTGCCGGTCCGGGTTACCGGCACATAGCTGGCCACGGGCGCCTTGGGCGCGGGCAGTTCGTAGCCATATTCACGGAGCTTTTCGATCGGGCTGGTCATCTGGTCTTGCCTTCGTTCTGGTCGTCAGGTTCTGCCGGCAAGGGTGCCGGCTTTTGTCTGTATAGTTTACCGCGCACCACGGCCTCGCGGCCAAAACGGGTGCGGACCCTGTCCATGGCCCGTTCCGCGGCGGCTTTGCGCGCAATGGCCGGCTCCATCAGGTCGGCCGGATCGCTGCCACCGGCGGTATCGATACCCGAAACACCGATTCCAATCAGCCGGAAAGCGGTGCCATCGATTTCTCGCTCGAGCAGCGACAGGCCGGTCTCATAGATCACATTGGCGAGCTGCGTGGGGATCATCAAATGCCGGGCGCGCGTACGCAAGCGGAAACCGGCTGATTTGAGTTTGAGCGTCACCGTGTCACCGACGACATTCTTGGCCTTGAGCCGTTCGGACAGGCGCTCGGTGACCTGGAGCAATTGGGTCGAGAGTTCTTCCAGGCTGCTGATATCGGTGTTGAAGGTGGTTTCCGACGAGATGGTCTTCATCTCGGCATCGATGGAAATACGGCGGCTGTCCTCGCCACGGGCGAGACGCGCCAGGCGTGCGCCGGTTTCGCCATAGCGGCGCATCAAGTTTTCTGGTGGCTCGGCCTGGAGCTGGCCGATGGTGACGAGCCCGTCTTTGCGCAGGGTCTCGGCAAACACTTTGCCGACGCCGTAGATCAGGCTGATTGGTTTGGGTGCGAGGAAAGCAATGGTTTCGGCGGCGCCGATGACCGCGAAGCCTCGTGGCTTGTCTAGGTCGGAGGCGGTCTTGGCGAGGAACTTGTTGTGGCTGAGGCC
>JAQGKG010000406.1 GCA_028290245.1 Devosia sp.
GATCTGGACCATTTCGGATGAAGTGCTGACCTACACCTTCAAGCTGCACGATGGTGGTACTTTTCACGACGGATCGACCTTCGATGCCTAGGACGTCAAGTTCAGCTTCGACCGGATTTTGGCCGAAGACAGCGTCAATGCTCACAAGGAATTTTTTGAGCCGATAACCAGCGTGACGGTGGTCGATCCGCTAACCGTGGAGCTCAAGCTTGACCGGCAGATCGGGCGTTTCCTGTTCGATCTGGGCCGTGGCGATGCGGTGATCGTGGCGCCCGAGAGCGCCGACAACAATGCCACTCAGCCGATCGGCACCGGTCCGTTTGCCTTCCTGCAGTGGGACAAGGGCAGCAGGGTAATCCTCGAGGCCTACCAGCCCTATTGGGGCGAGCCGGTGCACCTGACCAAGGCAACCTATGTATTCATCAGCGACACCGCGACGCTGACCAATGCGTTGTTGGCTGGCGATATTGATGGCACCAACAATTTCGGCCAGGAAGCGCTGGGCGTGTTCGAGGGCAATCCGCAGTTCACCATTCTGGCTGGGACGACCGAAGGCGAAACCATCCTCGGCACCAACAACCGCAAGCCGCCGTTCGATAATCTTAAGGTGCGGCAGGCCATGGCCCATGCGATCGACCGGCAGGCGATCATCGACGGCGCGACCTATGGCTATGGCACGCCGATCGGCAGCGCGTTTGCGCCGCACAATGCCTATTATGTCGACCTGACCGGCACCTATCCGCATGACGTGGCAAAGGCCAAGGCATTGCTGGCAGAAGCGGGTTATCCCGACGGGTTCAGCGCCACGCTGAAGCTGCCGCCATTGGCCTATGCGCGGCTGAGTGGCCAGATCATTGCCAGCCAGTTTGCCGAGGTCGGCATCAAGCTCGAACTGATCAACGTCGAGTTCGCGCAGTGGCTCGAAGATGTCTATACGAACAAGGACTTCGACCTAACCATCATCAGCCATGTCGAGCCGTTCGACATTGGCAACTACGCCAACCCCGACTACTACTTCGGCTATGACAACCCTGAATTCCAGGCGCTGATCGAGACCCTGAATGGCACGACCGACGAAGCCAAGCGCAAGGAACTGGCCATCCAGGCGCAGACCATTCTCGCTGATGACGCGGTCAACGGGTATTTGTTCCAGTTGCCGCAGACCGGGGTTTGGAACTCCAAGCTCACGGGCATGTGGAAGGATTCGCCGATCGAGGGGCTGGTGCTGCGGGATATTCGCTGGACTGAATAAGAGCCGCAGCTTTGTGCCTGTGAAGCCCCCCCACCCAGCCTCCCCCTCAAGGGGGGAGGTGCTGGGCAGTGCTTTTGGCGAGATGGTGTTCCAAACGCTACGTTCCAACTCCCCCCTTGAGGGGGAGGCCGGGTGGGGGGGTGTTTGGCCCCAATCCAACCTATGATCCTATTCGCCCTCCGCCGCTTTCTCGGCTTTGCAGTTACGCTCCTCGTCGCGGCGCTGGTGATTTTCTGGTTGCTGGATTTGCTGCCAGGGGATCCGGCGCAGTTCATTCTGGGGATCAATGCTACGCCGGAATCACTGTGGCGGTTGCGGCTGCAGATGGGGCTGGATGTACCGGCGCCGGAGCGGTTTGTGGGCTGGATCTGGGGCATGCTGCAGGGCGATTTCGGGATGAGCTATACGCAGCGCGCGCCGGTTGCCGAGCTGATCTGGGGCCGGCTCGGGGTGACGCTGCCGCTGTCGGTATTTGCCATGGTGGTATCGGTGGCGGTGGGCCTGCCGCTGGGCATTCTCGCGGCGCGGCGGCGCGGCAAGGCGCTGGATACTGTGGTGATGGTGGTGGCGCAGACAGGCATCGCCATCCCCAATTTCTGGTTTGGCATGCTTCTTACTTTGCTTTTTGCGGTCACCTTGCGCTGGCTGCCGCCGGGTGGGTTTACCCCGTGGCATGAAAATCCCGGCGCGGCGTTTCGGGGACTTATCCTGCCCAGCTTGGCGCTGGCGCTGCCGCAGGCGTCGATCCTGGCGCGGGTGATGCGGACGGCGCTGGTCGATGTGACCAGCCAGGACTATATCCGCACCGCGCGGGCCAAGGGGCTGACGATGGGGCAAGCGGTATGGCGGCACGGGGTGCGCAATGCGCTGCTGCCGGTGCTGACGATCCTGGGGCTGCAGTTCGCGTTTCTGGTGGCCGGGACCATCATCGTAGAGAACGTGTTCTACCTGCCGGGACTGGGACGGCTGATCTACACCGCCATTTTGGAACGCGACCTGACCCTGGTGCGCGGCGCGACGATCATCCTGATCGTGGCGGTGACGGCGACCATGTTGCTGACCGATATTGCCTATGCGCTGGTCGACCCGCGATTGCGGGAGCGGAGCGTATGAGGCGCCTGTTTTCCAATCCAAGTCTCGCCATAGGCATGATCGCAACGCTGATCTTCCTGGCAATCGGCGTGCTGTCGCTGGTGTGGACACCGTTTCCGATCGAGCAGATCGATATTTCGCGGCGCTTCCTGGGCATAACGGCCGAGCACTGGCTGGGCACCGATAACCTCGGTCGCGACATGGCTTCGCTGGTGATGTCGGGCACCTGGACCAGCTTCCTGGTGGCGGCCATCGCCGTGGTTATCGGCATGGGCGTCGGCGTGCCGCTGGGTCTGACGGCCGCGGCGTGGGGCGGACCGGTCGAATGGCAGGTGCTGCGGCTTTCGGACTTCCTGTTCGCCTTTCCGGCGGTGATCGTCGCGATCCTGATCACTGCGCTTGCCGGGCCGGGCGCCAGCAATGCGATCATCGCCATCGGCATTTTCAACATTCCGGTGTTTGCGCGGGTGGCGCGCGGCGGGGCGCTGAGCATTGCGACGCTGGACTTCGTGGCGGCGGGGCGGCTGGCGGGGCTGGGCAATGCGATGATCGCGTGGCGGCACCTGCTGCCCAACATCATGAGCCTGCTGATCGTTCAGGGGACGATCCAGATGTCGCTGGGGATTTTGTCGGAAGCGGGCCTGTCCTATATCGGGCTCGGCACGCAGCCGCCTGCGACGAGCCTTGGGCTGATGCTGAAAGATGCGCAGGGGCTGTTCCTGATCCACCCGTGGCTGACGCTGGTGCCGGGGCTGGCGATCGTTGCGATCGTCATTGCGCTCAATATTGCCGGCGACGGTTTGCGGGATGCCCTGGATCCACGGCTGCGGCAGGGAAATCCCAATGTCCTTGCTTGAGGTTTCCGGACTTTCGATCCGCTTCGGCAGCACTGAGGTGGTGTCCGGCATGAGCTTTGTAATCGCGCGTGGCGAGCGGTTCGGCATTATCGGCGAGAGCGGTTCGGGCAAGACGCTGACCTCGCTGGCGATTGCCGGGTTGTTGCCGGATGGCGCTGCGATGGATGGCGTGATCACGTTGGATGGGACGCCCCTGCCCCGTAGGGAACGCGAGATGGCGAAGCTGCGGGGCAAGCGCATCGGCATGGTGTTTCAGGAGCCGATGACGGCGCTCAATCCACTGATGCGAGTGCGCGACCAGGTTGGGGAAGCGATCAGGCTCAATATCGAGGGTGGCGCGACTCACGTCGAGGTGCCGAAGCTGATCGAAGAAGTCGGGCTGGAGCCCAGGCATCGCGAACGTTATCCGCATCAGCTCTCCGGCGGGCAGCGGCAGCGGGTGATGATCGCGATTGCGCTGGCGGGGCAGCCGGACCTGTTGATCGCCGATGAGCCGACTTCGGCGCTGGATTTGATCACGCAGCGCAAGGTGCTCGACCTGATTGCCGAAATCTGCGCGCGGCGTCAGATGGCACTGCTGTTCATCAGCCATGATCTGAAGGCGGTGGCGCGGCTGTGTACGCGGGTGGCGGTGATGCATCGCGGCAGGCTGGTGGAGAGTGGCGAGATAGGTCAGGTGTTTTCGGCACCTGAGCAGGATTATACGCAGAAGCTGGTGGCGGCGTCGCGGTTCGAGGTTCGCCTGCAGGATCGTCCGCCGATTGGCGGGACCTTGCTTGAGGTCGATGGGGTGACCCGCGACTATCGGCAAAACGGCTTTCTGTTCATGGCGGGCAGGCCGTTGCGGGCGGTGGATGACGTTCGCTTTACCATCGCGCAGGGCGAATGCCTGGCGCTGGTTGGTCCGTCGGGATGCGGCAAGACTACCTTGGCCAAGATTATCGTCGGGCTGGATCGGGCGACGTCGGGATCGGTGCGGCTGGGCGGCGTCAGCTATCACGGTTCGGACCTGCCCAAGGCGTTGCGGCGCGATATCTCACTGGTGTTCCAGGACCCGTTCGGCAGTTTTAATCCACGGCTGACCATCGGCGACTCGCTGGGTGAGCCGTTGCGGCTGGAGCCCGGGTTATCAGCGGCAGAATTGCAGGCGCGGCTGGTGGAGTCGGTGCAGGCCGTGGGCCTGCACGAGGATATGCTGGCGCGGTATCCGCACGAGTTTTCCGGCGGGCAGCGGCAGCGGCTGGCGATTGCGCGAGCGCTGGTGACGCGGCCGAAGCTGCTGGTGCTGGATGAGCCGGTATCGGCGCTGGATGTGTCAGTGCGCGGTGAGGTGTTGGCCCTGTTGGCAAAATTGCAGGCCGAGTTCGGCTTGACCTACCTGATCATCAGCCATGACCTCGATATGGTGGCCGCAATGGCCGATCGCGTGCTGGTGATGGAGGCGGGCAAAATCGTCGAAGAGGGCAAGCCAGAGCAGATATTCGCCGCGCCGCAGCATCGGCTGACGCGCGACCTGGTGGCCGCGCGCCTGCCCGATATCGATTAGTTGTCGAGGCCGACGTCGCCACGCAGGGCGTCAATGCGCTTGGAGGCTTCGGCCTTGCTGATGTCCTCGGCAAACATCTCCGGCTTGTGGGCCTGCTCGGACAGGGTCTTGAGATAGGACGCCTGCGCGTCTGTCATCGGATCATCGCCCGTGGTCCATTCGCTGGGGTCTTTTTCGAGGTTGGAATGGGGACCCGGTTCGATCTTTGTAGTGGTGGCCATCTGAGAACTCCAAAATTATGTTCTCTAAATGTTCCAAGCTACTCAAGGTTCCTGGATTATTGCTGACCTCTCTCATGGGAGAGGCCAGCGGGCGTTGGTCTATTGGATGGTGACGCCAGCGGCTTCGATCACCGGCCTCCAGCGGGCGACTTCGGACGCGACATGGGTGGCCAGTTCTTCGGGTGTCGAGCCGACGACGATGGCGCCGACACCGGCGAGGCGCTCCTTGACGGCCGGGTCATTGACAGCAGCAACGGCGGCTTCGTTGAGCTTGGCGATGACCTCGGGCGGAGTGCCGGCCGGGGCGAAGATGGCGTTCCAGGTGTTGGTTTCGTAGCCGGGAACGCCGGCCTCATCCATGGTCGGCACATCAGGGAAGCTGGCGGCGCGTTCGAGGGTCGTGACGGCGAGCGGGCGCAACGTGCCGGCTTTCATGTGCTCGGTAGCCGAGGGCAAGTTGTCGAAAATGATCGGCACGGAGCCCGAGAGTGCATCGACGAGCGCCGGGCCGGAGCCCTGGTAGGGCACGTGGACCATGTCGGTTCCGGTCATCGACTTGAACAACTCGCCGGAGAGATGCAGCGGCGTGCCATTGCCCGATGAGGCATAGGCGTAGGTTTCCGGCTCGGCCTTGAGTTTGGCGATGAGTTCCTCGACCGTCTTGGCCGGGAAATCCGGATTGACCAGCAGCACGTTGGGGACGGTTACCAGCAGCGAGACCGGCGCGAAATCAGTGGATGGATCGAACGGCGGGGTGGCGTAAAGCGAGGCGCTCAGGGCATGGGTAGCGATGGTGCCCATCAGGATGGTGTAGCCATCGGGCTCTGCATCGGCCACCGCCGTGGCGCCGAGCACGCCGCCGGCGCCGGCCTGATTGACCACCAAAACCTGCTGGCCGAGTTGCTTGCTCATCGCTTCGGCGATGACGCGGCCGACCAGATCGGTGGAGCCGCCTGCGGCGAAGGGCACGACAAGATTGATAGGCTTGTTGGGGAAATCCTGCGCGAGCACAGGTGCGGACAGGCTAATTGCTCCGACCGCGAGGGCCAGACCGGCGAGTAGTGACTTCATGGTTTCCTCCCATTGAATGCAGGCATTAGGGTCGACGCAGCCGGCTGCGTCAACCCTGCCGGCATTCTAGAGGGTGCCGATATAGGCTCTCGGCACTGGCAGGAGAGATGGCTACCTATGCCAAGAAACCGTCAGCTAGCGCCGTGGCACTTTTTGTACTTAAGCCCGGAGCCGCAGGGGCATGGATCGTTGCGGCCGACCGATTCGACGCGGACCGGGACGGTCGCGGAGGCGGTGACATGGGCGCGGTAGAGGTTGCCGGCGAGTTCGGGGATGAGGCTGGGGGCATCGGCCATCAGCTTTAGCGCACCGGCATCGACGGGCGGCTCGGAGGCCATGCCAATGTCGAGCAGGTCCATCAGCAGGAAGGCAGATTCCTGGGCGATGGATTCTTGTTTGCGCTTCAGCAGCTTCTCCCAGGCCGACAGGCGCATGGCCATGGCGCGTTCGAACCCGGCAAGCCAGATTTCCCAAAGGACGGATTCTTCTTCGTTGTCGTCGACCTCGTAGAGTGGCTGATAGCGGTCGATGGCCAGTTCGGCAGCGATTTCGGCGTGACGCGCGGTGATCAGGTCGTTCAACTTCGCAAAGTCGTCGCCATTGGGCAAAGCTTCGGGCAGCAGGTCGGCGAAGATGGCGGGCAGCCATTCCTCCGGCGCAATCGGCTCAGGCGAGATCAGGACGCCAGCGAGATAGCCGTCCAGCTCGCCGACCAGCATGACCCCTTCGTCGTCGATGGCCGACAGCATGGCCTCGAGTTGATGAAGGGGGCCGGTCAATTCTTCGGTCTGCATGGCTAACTCCGTGTCGCCCCATGAAACGCCAGAGGTCGCCGCAAAAAGCAAGCCTTGTCAGCGAGTGTTGTGCAGCAGGCCTTGGAAAGCGCGATAGCTGGACTTGGGGGTGCGCTGCTGGGTTTCGTAGTCGACATGGACGATGCCGAATCGCTTTCTATAGCCCTCGGCCCATTCGTAATTGTCGAGCAGCGACCAGGCGAAATAGCCGCGTACGTCGGCGCCCTGCTCGCGGGCGGCAAGCACGGCCTTGAGGTGGTCGTCGTAGTATTTCACCCGGCGCGGATCATCGTTGCCCTCGACTTCGGCCATGCCGTTCTCAGTGACGTAGAGCGGGATCTTGGTATAGTCGTTGGAGACACGGACCAGCAGGTCGGTGAGGCCCTTGGGGTAGATTTCCCAGCCGATGTCGGTCTTTTCCAGCGGGCCCTTGACCTGTTCGATAGGGCTGCCGGCTTCGGGGCCGGCCTTGTAGATGCCGCGGGTATAGTAGTTGATGCCGAGCCAATCGAGCGGCCGCGAGACGACATCCATGTCGTTCTGGTAGCCCTTGGGCAAGTTGTCGCCGAGCCAATTGGTGACTTCCTCGGGGTACTGGCCCTTAAGCACGCCTCCGAGATACCAGCGGTTGAAAATGCCATCGCCCAGGCTCATGGCGGCTAGGTCTTCCGGCTTGTCGCTGGCCGGTTCGGACTTTTCAAGATTGAGCACGATGCCGAGGTTTTTGGCACCATTGGCGCGCAGGGCGTCGATAGCAGTGCCGTGGGCATAGAGGACGTGGTGCATGGCGCGGGCGGCGGCGCGGATGTCGCGATAGCCCGGGGCGTGGATGCCAAGGTAATGGCTGAGGAAGGCGACGCACCAGGGCTCGTTGATGGTCGCCGTTGCGGTCAGGCGGTCGCCGAACTTCTGGGCGACGAGGGCCGCATAGTCGCCGAGCCAGCCGGCGATGTCGCGGTTCATCCAGCCGCCTTTGTCCTGCAGGGCAGATGGCAGG
>JAQGKG010000442.1 GCA_028290245.1 Devosia sp.
ATCGATTTCCTCGCGGAAATTGTCGGCGATGAAATCGCAAATCCGCACCACGATGGGTGAGGAATGTAGATCCAGCCCATCCACCGCACTCACCACCGCAGCCGGCCCCGGCAGCAGGTCGTAGGGATCAAAGCGCACCCGCTCGATCCGCAGCAGCAGTTCTTCCACCGCCATGCTGGCCTTCATCGGGTCGCCTGAGCGGGCGTAGTCATTCCAACGCTCGAAGTTCAGCGGGTCTGAGGCATCAGTGGCCTTGGTGACCAGCGTAGCGCCCTGCATCAGCTGCGATTGCACATTCTGCGGCAGGCGCAGCCGGAAGAAATGCACCAGCGGCAGGTGACCGCCGCCGTAAATCAGGTCATCGGAAGCGTCGTCGAGCCAGTGCGGCAGCCCGCCCCAAAACAGGGCCAGGTCTCCGGCCGCGAAGCGCACATCATGCCCGCTCATCTTATAGTGGGCCCATCCCCGGACAATGTAGTTGACCTCGACCTGGGCGTGCCAGTGCGCGGCTCGCATCATCAGAGGCGATGTGAGGAACATCTGTAGTTCCGTCGGCAGGCGCTCGACCCCGTTCGCTAAGGGCTCGTAGTACGACTTTTCAGCGATCTTACTTTCCGCCAACTCTTCATGCCTTTTGGGATGGACGCCCTGCGCCAGAAGCATAGCTTAGGAAGCGCTCGGCATAAGAGCAAACAAAAAGGGAGGACTACAATGATCCGCAACACTTCGCGGTCGCGCAACCTATTGGCCGTGGCGCTTACCGGTATCAGCCTGCTGGCCGTATCTGCCGCCTCAGCTGGCGAAATTTCGGTCTGGGTCTGGGACGCGGGCTTCAACGGCAACACCATGCGTGAAGCCGGCGAGCTCTATACCGCCGCCCATCCGGACGTGACCATCAACGTCGACGACACCGCAAGCCAAGACGACATCCGCGCCAAGCTACAGACCCAGCTTTTGGCCGGCAGCACCGATGGCCTGCCCGATATCGTGCTGATCCAGGACGATATTGCGCAGAAGTACCTGCAATCTTTCCCCGGCGCTTTCGAGCCGCTGTCCGATTCTATCGATATGTCGCTGTTCGCACCCTATAAGGTCGCGGCCGCCACCTACGACGGCAAGTCCTACTCGGTGCCGTTTGACTCAGGCGTGACAGGTTTGTTCTATCGCTCCGATTATCTCGAACAGGCTGGCTTCAAGCCCGCCGACCTCGAAAACATCACCTGGGACCGTCTGATCGAGATCGGTACCGAGATCAAAGCCAAGACCGGCAAGCAGCTGGTGGACTTCGACCTTAACGACAGCGGCGTCATCCGCATGATGATGCAGTCGGCTGGGGAATGGTATTTCAACGAAGACGGCAGCCTGCACATCACCGATAACGCCGCGCTCAAGAAGGCACTCGAAACCTACGCCAAGTTTTACCAGGCAGATCTGGTTAAACCAGTCTCCGGCTGGGCTGAATATACTGGCGCCTTCACCTCGGGCGAAGTCGCCGTTGTGCCGGTTGGCGTCTGGATTACCGCGACCATCAAGGCCAATGCCGATCAGTCCGGCCTGTGGGGCGTGGCTCCCATTCCACGTCTCGACATCGAAGGCTCGGTCAACGCGTCCAATCAGGGCGGCTCGAGCTGGTTCGTACTCGCTTCCTCGGACAACAAGGAAGAAACGATCGACTTCCTCAAGACCATCTGGGCCGGCGATACCGACTTCTATCAGGACATCCTGATCAAGCGCGGCGCCGTTGGCTCGCTGCTCTCGGTTCGAGAAGGCGCGGCCTACAAGGAATCCGACGAGTTCTTTGGCGGCGCTCCGGTGTGGCAGAATTTCTCGACCTGGCTCGGCCAAATCCCGGCCGTGGACTACGGCACATTCACCGCTGAAGTCGATGCGGCTCTTCAGGCTCAGCTCCCGACGATCATCCAGGGTGGCGATATCGACGCTGCTCTTCTGGCGATCAACGACCAGGCCACGCAGCAGATGCAGTAATCTGACGGGACAGGAGGCGGGTTCAGGCCCGCTTCCTCAGCCGGGTGTCGCATGGCACCCGGCCCCGATTGGCCATAACGACAATACCGGGGAGGGTGATAATTGGCACAGGCGCGACTTGATCGCAGGGAGCAGATTACCGGCTGGGCATTCATTGCCCCGGCCCTGATCCTGCTCGGACTTTTCATGATTTATCCCATCGTCTGGTCGCTCTGGATGAGCTTCCAGGTCGGCAAGGGGATGAATCTCAGCTTCGGCGGCTTTGCCAATATCGTGCGGCTGACCAAGGACCCTGTCTTCCTTCGTGCCCTTGGCAACACCTTCACCTTCTTCATCTTCCAGGTGCCGATCATGATCGCCTTGGCGCTGCTGTTCGCGGTGGCGCTGAACGACTCGACGCTCCGCTTCCGCGGCTTCTTCCGCACAGCGATCTTTCTGCCCTGCGTCACCTCGCTCATCGCCTATTCGACCGTGTTCAAGTCGATGTTCGCCACCGATGGCATCTTCAACCAAGCGCTGATGGCGCTTCATCTCATCGCCTCGCCGATCTCGTGGTTCGGCGACCCCTTCTGGGCCAAGGTCGCCATCATCATCGCCATCACCTGGCGCTGGACCGGCTACAACATGATCTTTTACCTGGCGGCTCTGCAGAACATCGACCGCTCGATCTATGAGGCCGCCCGCATTGATGGCGTGCCGGCCTGGGCACGGTTCCGCTACCTCACCATCCCCATGCTGAAGCCGGTGATCCTGTTCACCACGGTGATTTCCACCATCGGAACGCTGCAGCTATTCGACGAGGTTTACAACTTCACCGCCGGCACTGGCGGCCCATCGGACTCGACGGTGACGCTGTCGCTCTACATCTACAACCTGACTTTCAAGTTCATGCCCAGCTTCGGCTATTCGGCTACTGTATCCTGGGTGATCGTTGTGCTGGTCGGCATCCTGACCTTTCTTCAATTCCTCGTGGCGCGTGACCGGAGGATCAAGCAATGAACGTTTCTGTCATAACCGCAGACGCCGTAAATGCGCGTCCCGTCGTCGCCAAAACCTTCGGCAATCCTTGGGCTGTGGCCCGCCGCGCGCTGGTCTATGTGCTGCTGTCCATCGCCGCCTTCCTGTCGATTTTCCCGTTCTTCTGGATGATGGTAGGCGCAACCAATACCTCAGCCGAAATCATCAAGGGCAAAGCGTGGTTTGGCGGCGCGTTGCTGACCAATGCCGCGACCTTCTTCGCCCAGGTCGATGCGCCCCGCATCTTCTGGAATTCGGGCTTTATCGCCGTGGTTGCCACGGCACTGACGCTGATCGTCTCGTCACTTGCGGGTTACGGCTTCGAGATGTTCCGCTCGAAAGTCCGCGAGCGCGTGTTTGCATTCCTGCTGCTGCTGCTGTCGATCCCGTTCGCCGCGATGATGGTGCCGCTGTTCGTGATGTTTTCGCAGGCCAAGCTGGT
>JAQGKG010000430.1 GCA_028290245.1 Devosia sp.
CAGCTTGGCATCCAGTCGATTCCCGCCGTGTTCGCCTTTTCCGGAGGTCGCCCCGTCGATGGCTTCATGGGCGCCATGCCCGAGGGTGAAGTGCGCCGTTTTGCCGACAAGGTAATTGCGGCTGCGCCCGTTGCTGCGCCGGCTGAACTGTCGATGGAAGACCAGATTGCCGAAGCCGTTGCTGCCGCCGAAGCCGCGCTGGCTGCTGGCGACCTCGGCCAGGCCGCGCAAATCTTTGGGATGGTGATCCAGCAGCAGCCGGACCACGCCGTGTCGCTGATTGGCCTGTCGAAGGTCTATCTGGCTGCCGGCGAAGCCGATCAGGCCCAGTCGACGCTCGACATGGTGCCGGAAGCCGAGCGCAAGGGCGACCCCTATACGACCATCGCCAGCTCGATCCGCCTGCTCGCCGAAGCGGCCAACCTCAGCGAAACCGCAGCGCTCGAAGCCGCTGTCGCCGCCAATCCCGATGACCATCAGGCGCATTACGATCTGGCGTTGGCCTTCAATGCCGAGGGCAAGAAGGTTGAAGCCGCCGAGGCACTGATCGCCATCTTCAAGCGTGACCGCACCTGGAACGAGGACGGCGCCCGCAAGAAGCTGCTCGAATTCTTCGATGCCTGGGGTCCGCGCGATCCTGCAACCAACAAGGGCCGGCGCATGTTGTCGACAGCTCTCTTTTCGTAAAGGGCTAGAACCATGCCAAAGCGCCCCGCCAGCCCGGCTGACCTGCCCAAGTCCGTTCCGATCTTCCCGCTGTCGGGCGCTTTGCTGCTGCCGTTCTCGCATCGGCCGCTCAATGTGTTCGAGCCGCGCTATATCGAGATGGTCGATGCGGCGCTGCGGGGCGACCGGATGATCGGGCTGATCCAGCCCGAGGATACCAGTGAGGAAAGCCCCAAGGGCCGCAGCCCGCTGCAGACGGTGGGCTGTCTTGGGCGGATAACGCATTTCGAGGAAAGCGGCGAAGGCCGCTATTTCATCATTCTCGAAGGCGTGACCCGCTTCCGGCTGGCGCATGAGCTGACCGTGATGACACCATATCGCCAGGGCGTCATTGCCGGCGAGGACTATGCCAGCGATTTCACCCGCGACTTCGGCGAGGACACGGTGAACCGCGAGCGTTTCGTCAAGATGATGCGCGACTATGCCGAGTTCGCCAGCATTGAACTCAACTGGGATGAGATCGAGCGCACCGGCACGGCGGACCTGGTCAATTTCTGCTGCATGGTGGGGCCTTATGGTCCGGCCGAAAAGCAGGTGCTGCTTGAGGCGCTAACGCTGGAGCAGCGTGCGGAAACGCTGATCGCCATGACCGAATATGAAATAGCCCGCGGCGCCGCCGGCAGCCCGTCGCCGCTGAACTAGGCATGGTCGTTACCCCGTCGATCAATCCGCGCCATGTTATCGACGTCAAGTCGCTGGAGATGCTGGTCTGCCCGCTGACCAAGACGCGGTTGACGCTATCGGCGGACAAGACCGAGTTGATCTCGGTGGCCGCGCGCTTGGCCTTCCCGATTTTGAAGGGTGTGCCTTTGCTCAGCCTTGGTGAGGCGCGGAATGTCGATCCCGATGAGATCAGGCGGCTGCCGGAGTTGAAGGGGTAGGGAGAGCCCCGATGCCTAAATAGGCAACCCACTCAACAATTTCGGTCCCTTACCCGATATTCCCGACGCCGTGCGGATCAGCGCGGCCTTGACCGGGCCGGCGCGATCGACCAGCCCCAGGCCGAAATCGCGGATGGCCCGGACCGGGGCGACATCGTTGGAGAACAGCCGGTTCAGTGTATCGGTCATTGCGGCCATGCCGGCGGTATCGAGGCGGCGCCAGGACTGATAGCGGCCCAGCACGTCGTCGCTGCCGTGATCGAGGCCGAGCCGGATTGCGTCCACCACCACTTCGGCCAGCGCCGCCACGTCCTTGAGCCCCAGATTAAGCCCCTGGCCGGCAATTGGATGCACCACATGGGCGGCGTCGCCCACCAGCGCCAGTCGTGGCCCCACGAAGTCCCGGGCGATCTGCAGGCGCAGTGGAAAGCCTTGAAGTTTTTCTTCGAGCGTCAAGGCGCCCAGGCTCGAGCCCATCACGGCTTCGATTTCAGCGGCCAGTGTTTCGTCGTCCATGGCTAGGAAGCGCTTGGCGTCGTCCGTGCCCTCGGTCCAGACCAGTGACGAGCGATTGCCCGGCAGTGGCAGGCTGGCGAACGGTCCGGCAGGCCGGAAATGCTCATAGGCAATGCCGTTATGCGGCAGTTCGTGGGCGATGGTGGTGACCAGCCCGGTCTGGCGATAGTCGTGGCCGGTAACGCCGATGCCTGCCATGTCGCGCAACACCGACTGGCCGCCATCGGCCGCAACCACCAGCGGCGCCGCCAGCACGCGGCCATCGGTCAGCGTCAGCCGGCCCGCATTGCCCTCGGTGACAAAGCCGGTGATTGTTGCCGGAGCGATGACCTCGATCTTGCCGGTGACGGCATCGAGCAGGGCTTGGCCGCTGACGCTATTGGGCACCATGTGCGCAAATGGTTCGCCCGGCGCGACGTCACCGTCAAACGCCAAAAACAGCGGGCGGGAAATATCGCCTGCGCCCGAATCGGTAATCCGCATCGCATTGATCGGCTGGCTTGCGACAACCATGGCCGGCCAGACCCCGAGCGCCTCGAACACCCGGCGCACCCCGGCGGCAATCGCCGAAGCGCGGGCATCGCGCGGCACCGATAATGGCCGACGGTCGACCAGCCCGACCCGGATACCGCGGGCGGATTGCACGAGGGCCAAGGCCAGCGTCAGCCCCACTGGGCCGCCGCCGACAATCAGCACGTCAAATGATTCAAGGTTGTCGTTCATGCCCCGGTCTCCTTGCGGGCATTTGCTCCCGCTGGGCTGTGTGATGCAAGCGCGTCAACGCCGCGGGTCTGTGCCTTATTTGTGCCCATATTGCCCAGGTTTTGCACAATAATTGTGCATCCACCTGCCTTTGCCGAGGCGAATTTGCTTTCGGATTCTTTAACGCATTGAAATTGCACCAAATTTCAGCGTGTGGCCGAGTTGGCACGGCTCTTGAGTCTATGAGGGCATTCCAGACCACGTGCCAAGTTGCAAAGGGGCCCACATGAAACTGGTGATAGCAATTATCAAGCCATCACGCCTCGAAGAGGTTCGCCAGGCTCTCAACTCACTCGACGTCCACGGCATGACCGTGACCGAGGTTAAGGGCTACGGACGCCAAAAGGGCCATTCCGAAATCTACCGCGGCACCGAATATGCCGTGCATTTCCTGCCCAAGCTGAAAGTCGAGATCGCCGTTGATGACGCGCTCGCCGATGCCGTCAGCACCGCCATCCGCGATAGCGCCCAGACCGGTCGTATCGGCGATGGCAAAATCTTCGTGCTCGATCTGCTCGCCGTCACCCGTATCCGCACCGGTGAAACCGGCGCGGCTGCCCTCTAAGCGTCATCGGGAGAACATAGATGAAGACGTCAAAAATCCTGGGAGGCACCGCTCTTGCTTCCCTCCTGCTGGCCCTGCCGGCTTTCGCCCAGGAGGCCGTCGCGCCTGCTGTCGAAGCCGTTGCCGAAGTCGTCCCCGTGATCGACAAGGGTGACGTGGCCTGGATGCTCGTATCCACCATGGTCGTCATCGTGATGACCGTTCCGGGCCTTGCCCTGTTCTATGGTGGCCTGGTGCGCGCCAAGAATATCCTGTCCGTTTTGACCCAGGTGTTCCTCGGCTTCTCGATGATCGCCATTCTCTGGGTGGCCTATGGCTACTCGCTGGCATTTGCCGGCCCGA
>JAQGKG010000445.1 GCA_028290245.1 Devosia sp.
GCCTTCTGCAGCGCCCGAGCAGCCGAGAATTGGACCATAGAAGTTGGATGGATCCGGGAAGTCCGCGATCCACGCCATGCCGCCCGACCAGATCATCGGCGCCGTGCCCGCGCCGCCCGCTTCGATGACGTTAGCCTGGGCCAGCGAGAGCAGTTCGACGGTGATGCCGATCGCTGCCAGATCCTGTTGGATGGCCTGGGCGATACGTGGATTGGGATCGACGTTGTAGACGTAGAGTTCGGTCGTAAAACCCTCGGCCAAGCCAGCTTGCGCGAGCAACGCCTTGGCACCTTCCACGTCGTATGGGATGCCCGCGTAACCTTCGGTATAGCCAGGCATGGTGGGCGGTAGTGGCTGGTTCGCAACCACGGCGCGGTTGTTGATGATCCGGACGATGCGCTCTTTGTTGATGGCCATGTTGATGGCCTTGCGCACGTCGAGATTGTCGAACGGCGGAATGGTCACGTTCAGGGTGATATAGCCGGTCTGAAGCTGGCCACCCTCAATGATCATGTCCGCATAATCGGGGTTGTCCTTGACCTCGAGGAACTGCGCGGGGGGAATGCCATCGCCCAGCACGTCGACTTCGCCGTTTTGCAGGCGCAGCAGTGCCACCGTCGGCTCCTGGCCGATCTCGAAAACGATCTCGTCCATCTTGGGGACGCCGGCCTTCCAGTAGTCGGCGTTGCGAGCGAAGACGAGGCGCTGGCCAAGGGTCCATTCGGCAAGCGAATAGGCACCGGTGCCGACCGGGTGCTTGCCGAAATCGGCGCCGAATTCGTCCACTGCTTCCTTGGGCACAATCGAAGAGAAGTTGAGCGCCACAACGTGGAGGAACGTGGCGTCAGGCCGCGTCAGCTTGATCTCGACCGTCAGCGGATCAACCGCGGTGACGCCGGACAGGCCCTTTGCCGAGCCGTCCGATGCTGCGTCGAACCCTGCTATCGAGGCAAAGAACCCGGCGCCCGGACTCTGCGTCGCCGGATCGGTAACCCGGTCGAGCGAGTATTTGACGTCCTCTGCGGTCATTTCGCGACCGTTGTGGAATTTGACGCCGGGCCGCAGCTTGAACGTATAGGTCAGGCCGTCGGCGGAAATCGTGTAGCTTTCCGCCAAGTCGGTGGTGAGGGTCGAGGTACCCGGTTCGTAGTCCATCAAGCTGTCGAACAGCGACTTGATCATCGACCAGTTCTGCCAATCGTAGCCGATGGCAGGATCGAGCGTGGCGACATCGTCCTTGTAGGTGACGATCATCGAGCCACCCTGCTTTTCGGCTTGGGCGAAAACCGGGGATGCCATGGTCATGACGGCCAATGCAATTCCGGATAACAGCAATCTACGCATGCTTGGTCTCTCCTTGGTTGGTGCGGTCAGCGCAACTTGATGCGCGGATCGATGAGCGGGGCGACGAGGTCGGCAACGAGGTTGCCGATAACGATGGCGCAGGCCGAGATCAGCGTGACGCCCATGATGATGGGAATGTCGACGCGCTGGATCGCCTGCCAGGCAAGCTGGCCGATACCCGGCCAGCCGAATACGCTTTCGACCACGACTATCCCGCTCATGAACATGCCGATGTCGATGCCGATCATGGCGACGATGGGCAGGATGGCGTTGGGAATGGCGTGTCGGAACAGCACGATACGACCGCGCAGTCCCTTCGATTGAGCGGTGCGAATATAGTCCCGCCGCAGCACCTCGAGCATGGTCGAACGCATCATTCGCGCATACCAACCAGCGCCGAGCAGTCCCAGCGTTAGCGAGGGCAGCACGAGATGAGCAAAGGTACCGTAGCCCCCGATAGGGAACCAGCCGAGCTTCACGGCAAAGACGTAGAGCAGCAGGATGGCGATAACGAATTGCGGCGCCGATACGCTGATAAACGAAAACACCATCAGCAGGTTGTCTACCCACCCGCCGCGCCGCACCGCAGCCAGCACGCCCATGGTCAGGCCGATGGTCAGTTCGCAGGCAATGGCGCCGACCATAAGCAGCAGGCTCGCTGGCAAACGCGCCGCGATCAGCTCGGAGACCTCGCTTTTCTGCAGGTAGGAACGGCCCAGATTGCCGGACAGGAGATTACTGAGGTAACGCCAATACTGCTCCCAAAGCGGCAGGTCGAGACCGAGTTGGCGACGGATGTTTTCGACTGTTTCGGCTGTGGCGCTACGCCCGGCGATCTGTCGAACCGGATCAGCTGGCAAAAGGTAAAGCAGAACGAAAGTCACCACGCTGATGCCGAGGAGGATCAGCGCTGCCTGGCCCAGCCGGCGGGCGAGATAGCCGATCATGCCGCCCTCCCTTGCTGGGTCGGATCAAGAATGTCGCGCAGTGCGTCCCCAAGAACGTTGAAAGCCAGTGACAGCAATAGGATGGCCGCGCCCGGAATGAACACCAGCCATGGCGCAGTCGCAAAATAGGTCTGGTTCTCGAAGATGATGTTGCCCCAGCTTGGCGTCGGCGGCCTTACGCCGATGCCGAGAAAACTCAGCGTTGCCTCCAACAGGACAGTGGTGGAGATGCCCAGCGTCGCCCACACGATGATGGTCGAAACCAAGTGCGGCAGGATGTGGCGCCACAGGATCAGCATGGACCCGGCGCCCAGCGAGCGCTCGGCTTCGATAAATTCGCGCTCCGACAAGGACCGGGTTTCCGTATAGAGCACACGGGCGATCTGCACCCAGTTCACCATGGCGATCACGAGCGCCACGATCCACAAGCTCGGACGGAATATGGCCGCAAGGACGATCGCCAGCAGCAGCGCCGGGAAGCTCATCATCAGGTCGGTGAAGCGCATCAACACAGCGCCAACGATGCCGCGGAAGTAGCCAGCTGTGATGCCCACAAGCGATCCGATGATTACAGCAAGGCCGTTGGCGACGACCCCGATGATCAGCGACGTTTGAGCCCCGACGATCAGGCGGCTCAACAAATCACGGCCAAGCAGATCGGTACCGAACCAGAACTGGCCATTAGGTCCCAGCGGCGCGCCTTCAAGGGTCAGGCCCTCGAAATACTGCTCATTCGGATCATGCGGTGTCAGCACCGGCGCAAACACAGCCGCCAGCACTACCACGGCGATGATGATCATCCCCACCACGGCCATAGGTCGATGCAGCAGGCGCCCGAAGACAGATTGCGCCCGGATCGGCCGTGTGGGGACGCTGGGCTCTCCCAGTTCAGGAACGATGATGGACATGGCCCGCCCTCAGTTCGTCCACGATCCGCTCGGCCATGGCTTCGATGGTCAGTCGCGCCGTCATTGCCTCGCGGCGGAGCTGAGCGTAGGCGGCCTCAGCCGGCATGTTGCCTTGCAGCATCAGGCAGGCTGTCGCTTCGGCAATAGCTTCGCGTTGATCGAGCCGCGCCCTGAGTGAATCCAGTTCGCTGCGCATGGCTGCCCGTCTGGCGAATGACTCCGAGGCAATAACCAGCGCCGTAAACACCCCGCCACTCCCGACAGGTTTCAGCAGATGCGCGTCGGCTCCCAGACTTATCGCCCAAGCGAGGCGGCCGGGTGCCTCGGAGCCGATCAGCGCTATGGCCGGCATTGGAGCTTGTCCATGCTCCCATGGAAACTGCTCGTCATGGCCCATATCCACATCGAAAAAGAGCAGGTCAGTGCCCCCCGCAGCGCTGACAGAAATCGCTGGCCAGCAGGTTTCGCAGAAGATGCCCAACTGTGCCAATTGCCTTGTTATGGCGTCCATTACGGGATGGGGGCGATGCAGGATCAATGCTCGCTTGCCGTCGAAATTGGGGGTGTAGGCGGGCCGGGTCATTTGACTACCCGCAGGTGGGAAGCATGCGGTGCGGACCGGGTCGCCACATGGGCCAGGTAAGGGTCTGGACGGATCGCCACGCCTTGATCAGCCACGATCTCGAAACCCGCAGAGGTGGCCCGTGCGATGCGCGGCGTCAAAACAGCATGATTATTGGAGCGTTCGATCTCCATCGGACCGAAAGAAGCCGTTAGGGTGCGGCCGGCCACAGCGCCGAGCACGGCCCTGGTATCGTCGGTGCCGGTTGATGAAAGCCCCGCTGCCAGTAGGTGAACTGCCGCATAGGCCTGCGCGAAGAATGCTGACACATGTTCCGTCGCAGGCGCGAAGCGGGCCACCACGTCGAGGAATAGCTGGTTTTCTGTGGTGGCAAGATTTTGAAAGTACGGCGAGACAGCAATTTGGCCCAATGCAGAAGCGCCGACCTGCGCCAGCTCAGGTTCGGAGAAGTTGCAGCTCAACACCGGCCTCACTGCTGACTGAAACGCGGGCTCCGTCCGTCCAAGCTCGGCATAGGCCTTGAGAAAAGCGTAGGACGATGGCCCGATCAGCGTGTTGAGGATGAAGGAGGGGCGCTTGTGTCGGATTTCCTCGATGATCCGATCGACATCAAGATCGCCGAGGGGAACGTAGCGCTCTCCAGCGACACGCCCGCCGGCCGCCTCCATGACGTCACGAGCAACGCGGCTGGTTTCCCAACCCCAGATGTAATTGGACCCCACCAGGTACCCATCCGCACCGAACCGGGGCAGCGCAAATTCAAGTAATGGCAAAATATGCTGGTTGGGACAGGCACCGAGATAGATAACCTGCTCATGCGCCTCAAAGCCCTCGTAAGGGCACGGATACCACAGCATGGTGTCGCTTTTTTCGAGCAACGGAATGACTTCTTTGCGGCTCCACGAGGTCGTGCACCCCACGATATGCTTTGCGCCGGAAGTAGCGACGATGTCAGCCGCCAGAGCGGCATAATTCTCCGTCGACCCTTGGGGATCGCGCACCTGCGCATCCAGCACGAAGTCATGCTGACGGTTGGCGTTGATCTCATCGATGGCTAGAATTGTGCCGGCCAAGCCCTCTGCGCCAATGGCGGCATAGGGTCCACTAGCTGAGAACAGCACACCGATCGCTACTGTAGGGCCTCTGAGAGCCATGGTTCGGTCCAACACAAAAAGCCCACCAAGGAGCCACTGATCGTGTTCCAAAGTGGGGCGCAAATGCCCGTAGATGTCTATCGATTGAACCGATCATGTCGGTGCCAGGCAGGTGAGTCAAGAGCATCGCTTTTAATTTGTGCAGATTGTGGGTCTGCTTTTTTCGAGAGCAACTCGGACAGACGACGGTGTACCCGGGAAGGGCACGCTCATCAGGAATAGGGAGGGGAGACATTACTCTTGGTCCTTTGATTCCGAGCAATGTCGCTTGACTGCCCGTGAATTTTTTTTCTGTCGGTGATGCCCTCGACCCTATTACCGGTTGCCAACTGAACGGTTGTTTGGAGTGCATTGGCGGGCGACGCGCCGGGGACGGACAAATATGCCCAAGGCCCTTTGCTGTCAGGCCTTTTGTCGTTTTAGGGCTTGATGCCCGGCGGGCTCCAGCCGTACCAACACATGGCAAATTCGTCTGCCGAGTGGAGTTTTTTCCAGAGTGACCAGTGCTTCCCTGACGCATCTGCAGAGCCTTGAGGCTGAGAGCATCGAGATTTTGCGGGAGGTGGCGGCCAGCTTTGAGCGGCCGGTCATGATGTATTCCATCGGCAAGGATTCCAGCGTGCTGCTGCATTTGGCGCGCAAGGCGTTCTTTCCAAGCAAAATCCCGTTTCCGCTGCTGCATGTGAACACCACCTGGAAGTTCCGCGAGATGATCGCGTTTCGCGACAGCATGGCGGAAAAGTACGGGTTCGATCTGATCAGCCATA
>JAQGKG010000461.1 GCA_028290245.1 Devosia sp.
GCCGCAGATGACGTTTTGGCGGAACTGGTGCGCCGGCGCGATGCAGGTGGCATGAAGGTGTCGTGCTGGACGGTATGCCTGCACAACACTAGGCTTGGCATGCTGCATCCTGATGGTGTAACGCGCAACGCTTTCGGCGATCCGAATTACTACAATCTCTGCCCGTCCAATCCGGATGCGCGGGCCTATGTCACGACTCTGGTCGAGGATGTGACGCATGGCTACAAGCCGGACATCATCGAGCTTGAAAGCCCGTCCTTCATGGGGTTTGCCCATGAATCCCATCACGAAAAAGACGGCGTCGGCATTGTGCCGGAAGATGACTTCCTGCTGTCGCTGTGTTTTTGCCCGTCTTGTATCGACCGCGCTGCTAGCGCCGGTGTAGACGGCGATGCGGCACGCTCCACCGTCCGTCAATGGATTGTCGAGATGAGCGAACGCGAAATCCCGGAGGCACGTTGGCCGAACTTTCCGGCGGCTGGGCTCGACGTATTCAAGCCCTGGCCCGAGGTTCATGCCTATCTGATCTGGCGGTTTGAACCGGTCACCAGCCTAGTGCGGGAAATCCGTGAACGCGCTTACGCCGGCACCAAGGTCTACCTCATCGACCTCAAGGACGGGTGGCTGGGCGGCTGCGATATAGTCGAAATCGGCAAAGTCTGTGACGGTGCTATCCTTTGCGCCTACTGGATGGAGCCAGAGGCAGTTGAGGCGTTGATGCAAGAGGGGCGCAAGGCACTTGGCCCTGACAAATACCTGGGCGCCGGCTATCGGGTTTTCTATCCGGAGATGCCTTCTTCCGACGCGCTGGTCGCGCGCAGCGAGGCGGCTATCAGGGGCGGCGCGGACGGTATCAATTACTACAATTACGGGCTTATTCCGGAAAAACGGTTAGGCTGGATCCGTAAGTCAGTCGACGCTATTACTGCCTAATCGCCTAAAATTGCAGCGTAAAATTGACTTGCATCAGTTTTCATCGATCAACTTGACTTCTTGTATGGACAAGATAGCATCTTGATCGAGATGACGGTCGCCATCGATCAGAACCGCGACCACAACAAGGGAACGCTTCAATGCACAAAGGGATGATGGGACTCCTTTCGGCTGCTGTGATGGTAGCCGGTATGGCAACCTCGGCGCTGGCCGCCGACAAGTACATGATCGGCTACGACAACTACTTCATGGGCATAGCTGGTCGGTACAACTGGCCGCCGAATTCAAGGCAGAAGCCGAGCGCATGTCCGATCGCCTCGACGTCGTGTACGTCGAAAGCGAAGGGAAGACCGAAAAGCAGATCTCCAATATCGAAGACCTGATCACCAAGGGCGTCGATGCAATCATCACCACACCAAACTCGCCCACCGCGCTGATCCCTGTGCTCAAGAAGGCTCGCGCCGCTGGCATCAAGGTCGTCCTGCTAGCCTCGACCATCAAGTCGCAGGATTATGACGCGCTGCTGACCGTCGATGACGTTGCTATCGGCACTGCCGGTGCCACCTGGCTGGTCGAACAGCTTGGCGGCAAGGGCAAAATTATCGCCCTTAACGGCATTGCCGGTATTTCGGTCAGCGACGACCGCTACAAGGGTGCAGAAGCCGTATTCGATGCCAATCCTGGCATCCAGATTCTGTCGGCAGTCGACGCTTCGTGGGACTATGCCCAAGGCAAGCTTGCCGTCTCCAACCTGCTCGCTGCCAATCCCGAGATCGACGGCGTGTGGTCGCAGGGTGGTGCAATGACCCTCGGCGCCATCGATGCATTTGAAGCCGCCCAGCGTCCGCTGGTGCCAATGCCCGGTGAAGATAACAACGGTTACCTCAAGCGCTGGAAGGCGCTGGAATCGACCGGGTTCAAGTCCATCGGTACGGCCAAGCCCACTTGGCTCGGTTCAGAAGCGCTCAAGGTCACCATCGATCTGCTTGATGGCAAGGATGTGCCGCGCGATACGCTGTTGCCGGTGCCCACCATCACCGAAGCTAATATCGGTGAGTATGTGAAGCCCGATCTGTCGGACTCGTTCTGGGCCAGCACGCGCCTAAGCGACGATCAGGTCAAGGCTACCTTCGCCAACTGAAACGACGGGCCGGGCAGCGAGCCTGCCCGGCCCTTACCAACCGGACCATTTCCATGGCCTCACCCGCATTGCTTTCCCTGACCGGCGTTTCCAAGTCCTTCGGTGCCAACAAGGTGCTCAAGGGCGTGTCTCTCAGCGTTCAGCCGGGCGAAGTCTTGTGCCTCGTCGGTGAAAATGGCGCAGGCAAGTCGACGCTGATGCACATTATCGCCGGCACGTTTAGCGGCAATAGCGGCGAAATCATGCTGGATGGTGCGAGTTACAGGCCAGACTCGCCAAAAGCGGCGCGCGAACGTGGTGTAGCGCTGGCTTTGCAGGAAACCTCCATACTTCCCGACCTAACGGCGGCAGAAAATGTGTTCTTCGGTTCCGAGCCCCGCAACCGACTCGGCTTCATCGACCAGGGCGCGTTGCACCGTGCCGCTGCTGCTCTGTTCTTTGATCTGGGATTTGCCTTGCAGCCGGATCGGCTCGGCGGATCATTGTCCGCTGCAGAACGGCAAATGGTGGAAATTGCCAAGGCGGCACGGCTCGATCCTAAACTGCTTATCCTCGACGAGCCCACGGCATCGCTGTCCGCCCATGAGGCAAATCTGGTGCTGGCGGTGATGCGCCGACTGACCGTGCGCGGTGGAGCGGTCATCTTCATTTCCCATCGTCTCGACGAAGTCGTGGCAGCGGGCGACCGTGCCGTGGTGCTCAAGGATGGTGTACTGACGCTCGATGCAGTACGCGGCGACTTCGATCGCGATGCCTTGGTGAGAGCCATGGTCGGACGGACGCTGACAGATATTTTTCCGGCGCGTCCTGCTGTAGTCGAGACCAATCCAATCCGTTTCCGTGTTGAGGACGGCCAGGCGAAGGGCCTCAAACCCATCAGTTTTTTCGTCCGGGCCGGCGGGGTGCTCGGCTTTGCCGGCCTCGAGGGACAGGGACAACGTCCTCTGGCGAGGGCGCTTTCAGGCATCACGGCATTCAAGAGCGGAACTGTTTCTCTGGACGGGCAGTCCCTGGCACTTTCCAGCCCGGCGGCTGCCATCGGCGCTGGCATGGCGAGCATTCCCGATGATCGCAAGCATGAGGGGTTGGCGCTCGATCTGCCCATCAAGATGAATATGAGCCTGTTTGCCCTATCGCGACAGACCCAGTGGGGCGTGCTGCCATTGCGTGCCGAGCGCGAGTTCGCCGAGGCGGCACGAGAGCGTTTCATGATCCGCTCCACCGATATAGATCAGAACGTCGGGCAACTGTCCGGCGGCAATCAGCAAAAGGTGGTGTTCCCGCGCTGGTTGGCCAATACGCCCAAGGTTCTAGTGCTGTACGAGCCGACCAAGGGGGTTGATGTCGGCGCCAAGACCGAAATTTATAAGCTGGTGGGCGAACTGACAGATCAGGGGGTCTCGGTAATCCTGATCAGCGCGGACATGCTCGAACTCATCGGGCTGTGTGACCGTATTAACGTGCTCTACGAGGGCGCCATCGTCGGTGGTCTCGGTCATTCAGAGTTTGCTAAGGAAGAAATCATGCGCCTGGCCGCCGGTCCCGTAGGCGAAGGGGCCCTGCATGTCCTGGCTTAATGGCTCCATACGTTCCAACCTGAGCCTGGCAGTGCCTGCGCTGGTGCTGGCCCTCGTGGTAGCACTGATTGTGGGCATTTACGCGCCGACGTTCCTCCTGGCGGGCAATCTCGGCAACCTGGTCAACCGGGTCGTTCCGCTGGGCCTTGTGGCACTCGGTGAGGCTGTTGTGCTATTCGCCGGCCGGATTGATCTGTCGCTAGGTGCCATCATGAGCCTCGCTACAGCCCTGATGGCGACCCTCTCGGTGCAGATCGGTTGGCTGGCAATTCCGGAAGTGCTCAGCGACGGTGCGCTGTGCGGACTGTTCACAGCCGCGGGCGTGGTTTTGCTCCGCGTCAATCCGCTGATCATGACGTTGGCGACCAGTGCCGTGGTCAAAGGCGCGACCCTGCTTATCCTGCCTTCACCCGGCGGCGAGGTCGACTACACCTGGTATGAGATGTTCTTCGGCATGGACGAGCCGCTCGGCCTTCCACTCTACCTGATCGTGTCGATCTTCCTTATCGCCTTCGTCGTGCTGGGCTGGACCCGGTTCGGCAGGACCCTCTATGCCGTCGGTTCGGACGAACGCTCGGCCTATGCAAATGGCGTCAATGTGAGGCTAATGGATGTTGCGGTGTTCACCATTGCTGGGGTTCTGGCTGCAGGGGCCGGCGTCGTTATGTCAATCCGCATCCTGTCCGGCGATCCGCTGATCGGGGATCCCTATACGCTCGACGCTATCGCGGCAGCTGTACTCGGCAGCGTGGCACTCAAGGGTGGGCGCGGCAATGTGCTGGGCGTACTAGCCGGGGTCATTGCCCTCGTCCTGATCAGCAACGCGTTCAACCTGCTCGAGATCGACACCAATATCCAGGCCATCGTTAAGGGACTGATCTTTGTCCTGGCGCTGGTGTTCTTCATGCGTGGCAAAGCCGTGGAGACCGCGTGATGAACGATGTCATTGCTCAATTCAAGCCATCGGCAGCCAGCCTCAGGGCCGTGCTGCTGCTGGCGATACTTCTCACTGTATTCTTTTTCGCGCTGGGCAGGTTCTCGCCGATGTTGGCGCTGGACAATGTGCGGCAGGCGGCGCCGCTTGGCGTCGTCGTTCTAGGCCAGGCTATCGTGCTGATGATGGGGCGGGTCGACCTCTCGGTGGGTGCAACGGCATCACTCGCCAATATAGTCCTGTCGTCGGTGTTTGCCGGCAATATGGACAATGGTGCTCGCCTTGGCGGCGACGCTTGGTGCTGGCGTGCTAGTGGGGCTTATCAACGGCTTCATGGCCACTAAGCTGCGAATTCCCGCCTTCCTCGCGACGCTTGCGACATCGCTGATCATTGCCGGCCTCATCATCTACTTCACCGGAGGCTCGCCCCGGGGCTCAGTGCCTGCGGGCTTCCGCGCCATCACGGAAAGCTGGCTGGCGGGCCTTGTGCCTTATTCGGCGATCATCTGGCTGGTGTTGCTGGCAGCGACGCTGTTCCTCGTTCACTTCACTATGCTGGGCCGCAAGATGCTGCTGTCTGGTGCCAATCCGACCGCAGCACGCCATTCCGGCATTCCAGCCGACGCGCTGGTAATCCTCAGTTTCGTGCTGTGCAGCGTGCTCGCCAGCATCGGCGGCATCCTGCTGTCGGCGATCACGGGCATGGCGAGCATCGGCGTGGGCAATGCCTATACGCTCGATTCCCTCGCAGCGGCCGTCATCGGTGGCGCCATCTTGCAGGCGGCGTGTTCCTGCCGCTGGGTGCGCTGGCTGGTACGCTGATCCTCTTTTTCCTGCAGAGCCTATTGTATCTGCTGTCCTTGCCGCCTGCTGCCAAATTCATCGTCCAGGGCGGCATCATTATCCTGGCCTTGGCACTCGCCAATATCCGACAGGGGAAATCCTCATGAGCTTCATCCGTACGCTGACCGGCGATATCGACCCGTCCGAATTGGGCGTAACCTATGCCCACGATCACCTGTTCTGCATTCCGCCGCTGTGGAAGGAGAAGAAGATCGATGATTTCATGATCGATGACTTGGAAGCGTCGATCAAGGACGTCGAGCTGTTCACCGCTCAGGGCGGACAGGCCGTCTATGATGCCACAGCCATCGACTACGGCCGCGATCCAACGGCGCTCAAGACCATCTCCGAGCGCACCGGCATCAAGATCATCGCCACTGCAGGGTTCAACAAGGCCGTGATGTGGCCGGGCCAGATGGCCGGAACCGGTGGCACCTTTCAGCAGTGGATCGACGGCCATTCGCGCGCCGAAATCCGCGACCATGTGGTGAGCGAAGTCACCACCGGCATGGACGGCACCAGCCTGCGTGGCGGCGTCGTCAAGTTCGGCACCGGGTACAACACCATCAGCGACAGCGAAGACAAGGTGATGCGCGCCGTGCTCGATGCGCACAAGCAGACCGGCGCCCCGCTGCATTCCCACACCGAGATGGGCACGATGATCCTGGAGCAACTTGCCATCGTCAAAGCCGAAGGCGTCGATCCGACCCGGCTGACCATTGCCCATGTCGACCGCAACCCGGATCCATGGCTGCACGCCAAGGCCGCGCAAACCGGCGCGTTCATGTGCTTCGATGGGATCAGCCGCGTCAAATATCACCCGGAAAGCGTGTTGATCGACTGCATCTTGCAACTGGTCAAGCGCGGCCATGAAAAGCAGCTGATGATCGGTGGCGATATCGCCCGCCGCACCATGTACCGCAATTACGGCGAGGGCGGTCTCGGTCTCGGCTATATCCTCGAGAGCTGGGTACCGCGCTTTATCGAGGAAGCCGACGAATCCGGTTTCGACGGCAAGGGCCTCATCCACACGTTCATGGTCGAAAATCCCAAGCGCGCCTTCGTGTTCAGCAATTGAGGAACTCCGTGTATTGCAAAAAGAGCGATGTCGAGCTGCTGAACGACGCTGAGATGCTGGCGTTGCTGGCAGCCCGACCTGTCGCGCTGTTGCCGATGGGCGCTGTGGAATCGCACGGCGATCATCTGCCTGCCGGGACCGACAATATCCTGGCGCGCCGCTTAGCCTCGGCCCTTGTTGAAAGACTGGCAGGTTCGGTGCCAGTGCTTCTGTTGCCAGTGCTGCCCTTCGGGCAGGTCTGGTCGTTGTCCGATGCACCGGGCTCGTTCAGTGTTTCCAACGAAACAGTGACCAGAACTATCGTCGAGCTTGCCAGATCGGCAAAGGCCAAAGGGCTGCAGACCATGGTCGTCGTCAACGCCCACTACGGCAATGCGGCCGCCATTCGAGACGCCCAGCGCCTGCTCAAGGAGGAAGCGTTCACGCTGGCCCTCTTCAATTATCCGGGCGCCGATGTGCCTACAAAGGCCGTTCGCGAAAAGCTAATCGTGCATTCCTCGTTCATGCATGCCTGCGAGATCGAAACGTCCTACATGCTACATCTGGCACCCGAACATGTGCGGATGGAGCACGCGATAAGCAATTATCCGGAGTTCCCAGGGGACTTCTCTGAAGTGCCGTATCGCTGGAGCGAGTTTTCGGCGAGCCCGGTATTGGGTGACGCAACGGCTGCCACTGCAGAAAAGGGCAGGATAATCCTCGATGTTGTGATCAACCGCATGGCCGAACTGATCGGAGAGCTCTACTCTCGCCGGCACTAGTTCCAGATTCTGCCAGGAATGACCTTGAAAGCCGATCAAGCGGTGGCCCGCGATCATCGTCCGATCTACATTCAGATCGCCGAAAGTCTTCGTGCGCGAATTTTGTCCGGCTATTACGCGGATCGGCTGGATGGCGAACTCAAGCTGGTCCAGGAATGGAAGGTCAGCCGCAGGACCATCCAGCAGGCCATCGAGATCCTGGTCCATGAAGGCCTGCTCGGTCGCCAGCAAGGCGCCGGCACGTTCATTAATCATCGCGGTGTCGCCAAGCGCTACCGAGCTATTACCTCGATCACCGACGGTATTGTCGCCCAAGGCATGAAGGCGAGCTACCGCATCCTGTCCTCAGGCCTCGAACCAGCGCCACCGCGTGGCATGGCGTTTTTCGGACTGTCAGCCGGGCAGGATGTCTATAGCCATCGCCGGCTCGTGCTCGCCGACGATCGCCCCGTTGCAGTAGTCAGCACCATGCTCAACCCGCATGTCCTCAAGGACCTCGAGCTCTCCCATCTCGACAAAGGCCTTTATACGACCCTGCGCGAGCAGTATGGACGAACCATCGTTCATGCCGAGGATCATTATCGACCCGTCATCGCGGATGCCGAGATCGCCGGTTACCTGGGCCTTCAGGCTGGAACGGCCATATTTGTCGCGGAACGCCGGGCGGTGGATCAGGACGGCAGTCCGATGGAACTGTCCGATATCGCGATGACCCCGGTACCATTGGAAATTGCCATCAGCCAGGTCGGCGCCGACTGGATCGGCAAGCCGCCGCTTACCCAGGAACCATGGGATTACCGCGTCGGCTTCGGTGACTTCAACAGCAAGTCCTAGCGGTATAGCGGAGCCAGCCCGTCCAGAGTAGCCTGACTGACCTGCTGGTAACGGGCAAAGGCTGCATCATAGGTCGGCCTCAGTGTAGCATTCGGCTCAAACCGATTGGCCAGCACAAAAGTTGTGCGATAGGCTTCTGCGACCGAACCGTACCAGCCGATCGCCGTCCCCGCCAACAGGGCCGCACCCTTGGCGCCGAACTCGGTGCCGGCCGGGATTTCGACCGGCAGTCCCGTCACGTCTGCGATCATCTGCGACCAGAACGGGCTGCGCGCTCCGCCCCCAACCAGCCTAATGGCGTTGATCGGGCGTCCGATTGACTCATAGCAATCGCGGATCGAATAGGCGACGCCTTCAAACACTGCGCGCACCAGGTCGGGGCGTCCGTGACTGGGATCAAGGCCAGAAAAGCTGGCACGGGCCCCGGGTTCAAGACGCGGCGCAATGATCCCGATTTGGCTGAGGTAAGGCACATAGGTCAGCCTATTGGTACCCGGCGTGCCACTGGCAGCAATCTGGGTGAGCGCGGCATAGGGATCTTCCAGCAGCTCCAGGTCCGGGCAAAGCGCATCGAGGCACCAGTCAATGTTAGTGGTGCCGGCGACATTGACCATGGTTTTGAGCCACAAGCCGCCTGGGATGGTGAACAGTATCCCCATGTCGCGCGGGGTAAAAACTGGCGTGGTGGACAAGACGCCGTTCAGGCAGGTTGTGCCGAGCACCGTGCAGGCCAATCCTTCCTCGGCCGATCCCGAACCGATCACACAGGCGGGCAGATCGCCTGCGCCAATGGCAACCGGCAGTCCGGCCGACAGACCGACAATCACTGCAGCATCATTTGTCAAATAGCCTGCTAACGCCTCGGAGGGGCGGACATCGGGCAACAGGTGAGCGAACGAGTCAATTCCAAACAGGTCGAGCAAGTCGGGGTTGAAGCACCGGCCATGAGCGGTCCCGGGGCCAATCGCGGCATCGGTTTCATCAGTGGCGATTTCGCCCGTCAACCGCATGCGGATGTAGTCCTTGGCCGTCAGTATTTTGAAAGAGCGCTCCACGACCTCTGGTTCGTTCTCGGCCAGCCAGGCCAGCAATGGCAAGGTGCAACCCAGTTGCATGACCTGACCCGAGCTGTCGAAAAGTTGTGACATCAGGTCCGCATTGGTTGCTCGCAGGCGATCCAACAGTACCTGGGCCCGCCCGTCATTCCACAAGATGCCAGGACGCACCACCTTGCCCGTCGCATCGATCATCCAACTGCCAATCATTACGGCAGTGATGGCAAGCCCCTTGATTTCCACCGGATTGACGCCGGATTGGACGACGACATCGCGTAATACGTCGACCACAGCTCGCCACAGCTCTTCCGCATCCATTTCGAACCAGCCCGGCGTCGGCGACAGCGTGCGCGTGCGTTTTGATGCAACGGCGAACTCAGCTCCCGCACGATCAAACAGCGCGGCCTTCGTAACCGAAGTCCCGATATCAAGCCCGATCACGTACGCCGACATATGCATTTGTCCTGTTGATCACACAAGCAGTCATGTCGAGCTTTCAACCATCGGTCAAGCTTCAGAGACCCAGCAACTGCTGCGCCTAATTCTGCCGTCCAGACCAACGATGCTCTTTGTGTTCGATGCCGAAAGCTGAACTAGGTTGCAAGGCCTTACTGATGGCCCGATCAAACATGCACCTCATCGCCCCCCCGATCCTTGCCTTGGAAGCAGGCGACTGCCAGACCTACAGAAAAACGACCGATCGCGGCGATTACAAACCAGCCAGGAATTGGTCCAATCGCAGCCTGACCCACAATAGTGGCTAAGGGCCGAGACGGGTCAAGTAGGCGCCGGCCTGCAAGTCGGGTGACGCGATCTTGACGATCCACGCACACAGCAGGATGAGAAACATCCAGACATAATTGCGGCGCAGACGACGACGCAAGGCCAGCGTCACGGTGATGCGGAACTTCGGATATCGAAGATCCTGTGCTAGCATCACTAGCCACGGCTCCGGTCCGCCCTGTGGATCGGCCTCAAAAAACTGGCCGAAATAGTGCCGCTCGAACTGCCGGATCCGCATGCGATATACATCATGGAAGCGATATCGTCGCGCTTCCACAAACAGCATGAGCAAGATGATCACCATGGCGAAGATAGTCAGGCCGTGGTGCGCGGCTGAATTCGAGAGTGAGACGGAGAAACCGCCAGCGTACTGCCACCCTATGGTGCCTTGGCGCTGATCATGGTTGCGGCCATGGCGGTGACCCCATTCCTCAACAA